>CAMNOK010000019.1 GCA_946546825.1 uncultured bacterium | reverse complement strand
TCTCTTCTTTCTTTTCCTGCTTGGCTTGTTCCTGCAGTTTAGAAAGTTCGAGCTGTTCCATGTAGGCCTGGCGCTCTTCAGCAGCCTTGTCGGCCTGAATCTTCAACACAAGTCCGAGTCCGACGAGCAAGGCAGTACTGAGCAGAATCACGAGGGCCCAGATGTTACGCTTGGAAGTCTCCATGCGGAGCTTGTAGGCTCCGTAAGTCTGGTTCTTTCCGTCGAACACCATATCGACCCATTTCGGATCGTATAAATCAATTTTTGCCATTTTTCTTACAGTTTTAATTGATTAGACGTAGATTTACATTTTCACACCTTTTTCTTCGAGGAGTTTCGTGTCATCGGGTGTAATCTTGTCAATCACATACGTTCCAATGTTCAGAATCTGCATCTCATCGAGGATGTCCATCATATTCTTGTAAGAAGAGTTGTCCGTGGGCTTGATGACGATGGTCAGCGTGCTGACCTTGCCTTGCTTGGTTTCACCTTTCTTGATCTTGTTCAGCTCTTTCTGGAAGGTGCTGTCATTGTATGCCGTTGGATTGTTCTTACGGTCAGCTTTCAACTGCTCTACGGCCAGCATGATCTGGTTGACAGGACGTGTACCGTCACCGATGACGTGGTTGCGGAGCACGTCGCGGATGCCATCGTTGCCCCATGTTGTCTCAGCGAGGTCGTGAGCTGTTCCGTCGTTGTCGTATTCCACATAGTACAGTTTGTCATCAGCGCAGACATAGATGGTGACCGTCTGAGAGGCCTTGGCCTCGTTCTTCTGGTCTTCCTGCTGGTTCTCATCATTACTCGGCATGGTGAGTTCCATGGTGCTGGGCTTGCTCAGTGATGTACAGAGCATGAAGAACGTAATGAGAAGCATCAGCATATCAACCATCGGGGTGAAGTCAACCCTGACGGTCATCTTCTTTTGTTTGCTTTCTTTTTTCTTTGCCATAGTTATTTGCCTCCCTTAGTCGTTACTTCTCTAATGTAATCACCGGCACCGGCAGACTTGCCGGCATCGAGCTGCGAAATCATGTAGTAGTGGCTCTCGTCCATGTCCTGGAGCTCGCTCATGACGAGCTTGATGGTCTTGTACGGAGTCTTAGCGTCAGCCTTCAGGGCGATGCGGATGTCCTGGTTCACCGTGCGGGCTGCGTTCACCCAACGCTGGAACTGGCTCATGCCGCCATCAATGCTGTCGAGGGGGATTCCCTTCTCAACGATGATCTTGTTGCGCTGCTGGCTATTCATTGACAGATAGGTGCTCAACTCGTCCATGGGGACACCGAACATGGCCTCGGTCTTGAAGGTCTCTCTCTGCTTGGGAGTGAGGGTGACTCCGAAGTCGGCCGCCATGTTGTCGAGCGCGTCGCCCAGGTTGTCGGTCTTGTCAATGCTCATAAATACCTGGCCTTCGCCGGTAGCTTTGCCGGCCTTGTCCACCTTGGGACTTACCAGGATGGTCAGAACGCCGTTCTCGGGCACCTTGATTTCGGAGATAGACCCAGGAACCATGACTTTCACTGGCTCGTTCTTAACGAACGTTGATGTCAGCATGAAGAAAGTCAGAAGCAGGGTCATCACGTCCGACATAGGTGTCATGTCGATCCAGACGTCACTCTTCTTAATCTTTATTTTACCCATAGTGATAAACGTATTAAAGGGTTAGTAAAGATTAAGCCTCTTCTGTGTGGGTTGCTTCGTAGGTCTGTGCGATTGAATAACCAACCTCGTCGAGTGCAAAGGTGAGCTTGTCAACCTTGTTTGTGAAGTAGTTGTAAGATACAACGGCGCACCAAGACGTACCGATACCGAAGGCTGTGTTGATCAGAGCCTCAGAGATACCTGCAGACAGAGCAGCGGAGTCAGCACCACCACCTGCAGACAGAGCGGAGAATGAACGGATCATACCTACCACAGTACCGAGAAGACCGGTCAGTGTACCCAGTGTAACGATGGTGGCAATCAGCGGGAGGTTCATGGTCAGTGTGGGCATCTCGAGCTGTGAAGCCTCTTCGTGAGCCTGCTGAATCTTAGCAATCTTCTGGGCCTTCTTGATACCGGAGGTAGCTTCCATCTCTCTGTAAGCACGCAGAGAAGCACCTACCACGTTAGCAACAGAACCGCGCTGGTTGTCGCAGAGCTTCTGAGCCTTGTCGAAATCGTTGGCCTTCAGGGCAGCCTTGATCTCTGCAACGAACTTGGGCAGAGAACCCTTACCGAAAGCGGTCTTCATTGCCAGCACGCGCTCGATAGACATGGCAAGCACGGTGAGCAACAGTGAGTGGATGACAGGCACGATGATACCACCCTTAAAGATAGTACCCCAAACGTCGATAGGCTGCTCCTTGGTGGCGTCAGCGAAGTGGCCTTCCCAACCGAACCATGTGAAGAATAGGGTGAATGCTACAGCTACGCAGACCAAGATGATCAGGAATGCGTTTCTAACTCCAGTGAAGCCCTGTTTCTTAGCGGCAGGGCTGGCTTTTTTTTGTGTAGTTGCCATAATTTGTTTTTTTAAGAATTAAGTTATTAATAAAATAAATGATGTTAGATTTGATAGTTTGAACACGCAAAGATAGCAAAATAATGGTAACTTCATGGGTAATTAAGAAGTTTTAACGGTATTTTGCTTCAAAGGTGTTTCTTTTCACGCTAACTTGGCGAGAGCTGCCTTGATGCGGGCCATGGCTTCGCGAATGTTGTCATCGCTGGTGGCATAGCTCATGCGGAAGCAGTCGGGGTCGCCAAAGGCATCGCCGCCGACGGTGGCCACATGGCCTTCTTCCAAGAGGTACATGGCAAGGTCGGTGGAATTGTTGACAACGTGCTGGCCGTAGCGTTTGCCATAGAAGCTGCTGCACTTGGGGAACAGGTAGAAGGCACCCTCGGGCTTGTTGACTTCCAGTCCTGGGATGTCTTTGGCCAGCTTGACGATGAGGTCGCGGCGGCGCTCAAAGGCCTGGCGCATTTCTTCCACGCAGTCTTGACTGGTGTTGTAGGCGGCCTCGGCAGCCTTCTGGCTCACGGAGCAGGGGCCACTGGTATATTGTCCTTGCAGCTTGTTGCAGCCTTTGACGATCCATTCCGGTGCGGCAATGTAGCCGATGCGCCATCCGGTCATGGCATAGGCTTTCGAAACGCCGTTGACGATGATGGCACGCTCTTTCATGCCCTCAAACTGTGCGATGCTCTCATGGTGGCCTACATAGTTGATGTGCTCGTATATCTCGTCGGCCAGTACATAGAGTCCTTCATGGCGCAGGATGACCTCGGCGAGACTCTTGAGTTCTTCTTTGGAATAGACACTACCCGTGGGGTTGCTCGGTGAACAGAGGATGAGCATGCGGGTCTTCGGGGTGATGGCGGCTTCCAGCTGTTGGGCTGTCATCTTGAAGTTCTGCTCAAACCCGGCATTGACGATGACGGGTGTGCCGCCGGCCAACTTCACCATCTGAGGATAGCTCACCCAGTAGGGGGCGGGAATGATGACTTCTTCTCCATCGTTGACAAGGGCCATGATGGTGTTGCACACGCTTTGCTTGGCACCGTTGCTGACAAGTGTTTCGTTGATGCTGTAGTCCAAGTTGTTCTCTCGCTTCAGCTTGGCAACGATGGCTTTGCGTAGGTCGGGATAGCCCGGTACGGGGGAGTAGCGCGACCAGTTGTCTTCTATAGCCTTCTTGGCGGCTTCCTTGATGTGGTCGGGAGTGTTGAAGTCGGGTTCTCCCACACTCATGTTGATGACATCGACACCCTGAGCCTTCATCTCACTGCTTTTCTGTGACATGGCCAGTGTTGCGGAGGGAGCCAGCCTGTTCAAACGGTCGGATAATTGTGTCATATTCTTTCTTAATGTAAGTTTTAGCATGCAAATTTAGTCATTTTATTCTTTGTGGGGAAATTATCCGCTCTTTATTTCTCTCTCGTAACATTTTTTTAATATAAATAGGGAGTAAATGATGCTTTATACATAATTTATTATTGGGGGGTAGTAAAAGGGGGATTTCTTTCTCTGCTACGCAATGAAAGCATTGTTGTGCGCTGGGCTAACTCGCTTTACTCGTGGAAAATAATTATTATGTGGTGTATTAAGAAAGGCGGGCTGCAAAAATTTGCGGCCCGCCTTTCTTATGGTTGGTTTACAGGTGGAGGGTGTGTCCCATCCGTTCCTGTTTGGTTTTCAGATAGCGATAGTCATAGGGGTTGGGAGTGATTTCGATGGGTACGTTCTCGATGATTTCCAGTCCGTAGGCCTCCAGTCCAACGCGCTTGGTGGGGTTGTTGGTCATGAGCCGCATCTTGTGGACGCCCAGGTGGCGAAGCATCTGTGCACCGCAGCCATAGTCGCGTTCATCGGGTTTGAAGCCCAGGTGCACATTGGCTTCCACAGTGTCCATGCCTTCCTCCTGAAGTTTATAGGCTGCAATCTTATTCATCAGTCCGATGCCTCTTCCTTCTTGTTGCATATAGACCACTACGCCTTTGCCTTCTTTCTCGATCATCTCGAGGGAGCGATGCAGCTGTTCTCCGCAGTCGCAGCGCATGGAGCCGAGGATATCGCCGGTGGCACAGGAAGAGTGAACGCGAACCAGAATGGGCTCGTCTTCTTTCCATTCGCCTTTGATGAGCGCCATGTGTTCCAGCCCATTACTCTTCTGGCGGAAGGGCACTAAGCGAAAGTGCCCATAGCGGGTGGGCATATCAACTTCGGAGCCAACTTCGATGAGCGATTCCCGTTGCAGGCGGTAGGCAATCATGTCTTTGATGGTGATAATTTTCAAATCCCACTCTTTGGCCATGCGTTGCAGTTCAGGCATGCGTGCCATGGTGCCATCGTCGTTCATGATTTCCATGAGGGCGGCAGCGGGATAGAGGCCAGTGAGCTTGCAGAGATCTACGGCAGCCTCGGTGTGTCCGCTTCGGCGCAGTACGCCGTTCTCCTGGGCATATAGCGGGTTGATGTGTCCCGGACGGCCAAAGGTCTGCGGAGTGCTCGATGGGTCGGCCAGTGCACGGATGGTCGCGGCACGGTCGTGGGCAGACACTCCCGTGGTGCAGCCTTCCAACTTGTCGATAGTGACGGTGAAGGGCGTGCCGAGCATGGAGGTGTTGTCGTTGACTTGGTGGGGCAGGTCGAGTTCTTCACACCTGCTGAGAGTGATGGGGGCACAGAGTACGCCCCGCGCGTTCTTCAGCATGAAGTTGACAGCTTCCGGTGTTATCTTCTCTGCAGCGATGATGAGGTCGCCTTCGTTCTCTCGGTCTTCATCATCGACAACGATGACGAATTTGCCGGCTTTGAAGTCGGAGAGTGCTTCTTCTATGGTTGATATCTTTGTCGTCTTTTCCATGTCAGGAATGTTTCGTTTGTATCTTTATAACGTGGTGACGTGTCGGCGGGGGTGGGCTGTCATGCGGGGCTGTGAAGCTCTTCTATCCTGTGGATGATTTTTTCGTTGGTCTGCTTGATGACGCGCAGGTCGTGGAGCAGTCGGAGACGGAATATCCACATGCGAACATATAAGACGGCACCCAAGGGCAGGATGAGGGCAGCCATGATGTTCAGCCATTTCCGCTCAAACGGTCGGGTGTGGGCTTTGGTGGAGACAATGGGGTAGTGGTTGAGTTCCATGAGGATGACTTTGTCGCGCGTGTTGCCCAAGTCTTCTATGATTTCCTCCAATTCATCGACAATTCTCTCTATCTCGTTGTCTGGTTCGTAGCGGAAGAACACCTTGATGATATTGGGTGCTGATATCAGGTGATGCTCATGTGAGTAGGTTGTTGCTTCTTCGCTGATGCGGGCCAGCGTGTGGGCGTCGTGTGGGTAGTCGGGGTCTTTGATGATTACCTCCTTGCCGTTGACATGACGTTTCAGGCGGAGTCCCAGCAACTGCATGAAGAAGGTGCGGTAGAGGTCCATGTTGAAGACCACGGAGTCGTTGTTGGCTTTGTAGGTGACAAAGACGGCCACGGGGGTGAGTACGGCCGGTGCCAGTCCCTTGCCAAACCAGATGCTCCATTCTCCGATGCGGGCCATTCGGTAGCCGGTGTTGTCAAGGATGTAGAAGATGATGAACACGACAACCGAGATGAGTACCGGGAACCCCAGTCCGCCTTTGCGGATGATGGCTCCGAGAGGGGCGCCGATGAAGAAGAATATAAGGCACGAGAGGGCCAGGGTGAACTTGTTGATGCGCTCTATTTCGTGCTGGCGGATCAGCTTGTCTGCCTCTGCGGCAAACATTCCTTTGAACTCCAAGTCGGAACATATCATCTGTACTTGCTGGCTGGCCCTGTTGACGGCAGTCAGCTTCTGGTCGTCGGAGAGCTTGTCAAACAGAGAGTCTGGATGCATGTCTTTCACGGCAGCGCGCTTAATGGCTGCCAACGAGTCTTTCTCGGATAGACGAGTGTAGAGCTCCATCTGTCGTTTGATGTCGTTATAATAGGTGATGCCGATGCTGTCGTAGAGGTGGTTCAGGGAGTCTTCATCGTGACTGATCTGCTTCAGACTCTTTCCCTTGGCGTTGGATGATAGCAGGGAGGCATCTGTCATGTTGAAATTGCCGTTGAAGTCTATGATGATCTTCTTGGAAACAAAGGTCTCACGACGGTAGGGCACCGACGCGCTGTTGGCCAGTTCCTGGGCTTGCATGTTCTCAAACCATTCGCCACTCCACAGGGAGAGTACCAGATGTTGCTTGTCGGCTGTAGATTGCAGCATGCCAGAGTCGGCCAAGATGATAGCCTGGTCTTCGTAGCTGCCAGTCATGCGGTAGATCATGATACCGTAGAGCTTGCCGGTGTTCAGGTCTTTCTTCTGGACGTAAAGGTTGCTGTTGGGGATGCCGTCATAGAAGATGCCTTCAGGAATCTCCAGTTCCGGACTTTTCTGCTTCATGGAGATGAGCAACTGGGCTATCTTCATGTTGGCCTGCGGACCAATGTTGTTCTGAAAGAAAAAGGAACCGAAACAGATGAAGACGCTGATAAAGATAAGTGAGCGGAAAGCCTGCATCAGGGAAATGCCGGCTGCTTTGATGGCTGTCAGTTCGCTGCTTTCACCCAAGTTCCCGAATGCGATGAGGGAAGATAGGAGAATGGCCAGCGGCAAAGCCTGTGGCACCAGCATCAACCCCATCCACCAGAAGAACTGTGCCATGATTTCCATGGAGAGCCCCTTGCCAATCAAGTCATCGATGTATCTCCATAGAAACTGCATCATCAGCACAAACTGACAGATAAAGAATGTGCCTACAAAGAGTAGGCCAAACTGCTTGGCTATGAATATGTCTAATTTCTTGATTCGCAACATTTCAAGGTGCAAAGTTACGAATAATTCCCCATTCTACCAAATGGAGTGCGTGGTAATTGCGTTATTTGACAAAGATTAGCTATAGCAGCCCCGTGTTCTGATGCAGCCGGTAGAAGTCTTCTTCCCATAAATCTTTCAGCTGTTCCAGTTCGTCAGGCGTTCCAAAGTCGGTAATGATCAGGAAATGGTCGTTGGTGATGTCGCTCTTTTCCATTCGGAGTTCTACGAAGGCATTGTCGTCGTTGTCGTCAACCCAGCGGAAACGGAAACTGTGGTTCTTGTGTATATGGGTGACAACGGCCTGCATGGTCTTTTCGCTGCCGTCGGGCTTCTTCCAGGTCAGAGTCAAATCCTTGCCTTCCAGTTTGACATCATCGGCAATCCACCTTGACAAACCTTCCGGGGTGCTGATGAGGTTCCAGATGATGGAAGATGAGCTGGAAAGCAACTCTCGCTCAATGTTCAGTCGTTTCTTCTTCATATTGTGTTATCAGGTTAGAGGAAGTTGGAATCTTAATCAGCTGCAAAAATACGGTTTTTTTCTGAAAAGTGAATAAAAAACAGAGAAAATTTTGGTGAATAGAAAAAAAGTGTTACCTTTGCACCCGCATTCGAAAAGAATGATGGCGGGATAGCTCAGCTGGTTAGAGCGCATGATTCATAATCATGAGGTCGCCGGTTCAATCCCGGCTCCCGCTACAGGAATATATCAAACGGAAACTGTCTTGGTGAAAATACCAGGGCAGTTTTTTTTGAAAAAAACTCAGTAAAGATGATTCTCTATTCCGATAGATTTTGTAACTTTGCACCCTCATTATTAAATATAGAAAGAAATTTTAAACGATAGAAGGAAAATGGCAGAAATGAAAAGAATCAGAACGGCTCTTGTTTCGGTGTTCCACAAAGATGGACTTGACGAACTGCTGGCCCATCTGAATGCCGAGGGAGTGAAATTCCTGTCAACAGGTGGTACGCAAGAATTCATCGAATCAAAAGGTTACGACTGTCAGACCGTTGAGAGTGTGACGGGCTATCCGTCAATCTTGGGCGGTCGTGTAAAAACTCTCCATCCAAAAGTGTTTGGTGGCATTCTGGCGCGTCGTGCCGAAGAAGGTGACAAAGCGCAGATGGCACAATATGAAATACCCGAAATCGACTTGGTCGTTGTGGATCTCTATCCTTTTGAGCAGACCGTAGCCAGTGGAGCTTCTGAAGCTGATATCATTGAGAAAATAGACATCGGAGGCATTTCCCTGATTCGTGCTGCGGCCAAAAACTTCAACGATGTCGTCATCGTCCCCAGTAAGGCTCAGTATGCAGAATTACTGGATATACTCAAGACTCAAGGCGCCCAGACAACGCGCGACCAGCGTCGCCGCTTCGCCATGGAAGCTTTCGGGGTGAGCAGCCATTACGATACGGCCATCCGCAAGTGGTTTGAGGAAAGCTGATGTCGAATATAGTATAATCGTTTAAATAGAGAAATAGTCAAATAGTCCAAAAAGAACACATGGGATTTTTTAGTTTTATTCAAGAGATAGCGATGGACCTGGGTACGGCCAACACCATCATTATCAGTGATGACAAGATTGTTGTCGATGAACCTTCTGTGGTAGCTCTCGACCGTCGGACGGACAAGATGATTGCCGTGGGCACGGCAGCCAAGATGATGTATGAGAAAGAACAACCCAATATCCGTACGATTCGTCCATTGCGTGACGGTGTGATCGCCGACTTCTCTGCCTGTGAGCAGATGATGCGTGGCCTGATCAAAATGGTACACTCCAGTCATAGATTGTTCTCGCCTTCATTGCGTATGGTTATCGGTGTCCCCTCTGGTTCTACCGAGGTGGAGCTTCGTGCCGTGCGCGACAGTGCCGAGCATGCTGATGGACGTGACGTCTATCTCATCTTTGAGCCGATGGCGGCGGCTGTGGGTATCGGTCTTGACGTAGAAGCACCTACCGGTAATATGATTGTTGATATCGGTGGCGGAACAACCGAGATTGCTGTGATTTCTCTTGGCGGCATTGTTTCCAATAACTCCATCAAAGTGGCAGGCGACGACTTGACTGCCGATATTCAAGATTATATGAGCCGCCAGCACAATGTTCGAGTCAGTGAGCGTATGGCCGAACGCATAAAGATAAGTGTAGGCTCTGCACTGACAGATCTTGGCGATGAGGCTCCCGAAGACTTTATGGTGGTAGGTCCAAACAAAATTACTGCTTTGCCTATGGAGGTCCCTGTCTGCTATCAGGAGATAGCTCACTGTCTGGATCGCACGGTGGCACGCATAGAGACAGCAGTTCTGAACGCTTTGGAAAGCACACCGCCGGAGTTGTATGCTGACATTGTGTCCAATGGCATCTATCTGACTGGTGGCGGTGCTTTGCTGCGTGGTCTTGCTAAGCGCCTGACCGACAAGTTCTACATCCAGTTCCATGTCGCCGATGATCCCCTCCACTGTGTGGCCAAGGGCGCAGGTGTCGCACTCAAGAATGTTGAAAAGTTCTCCTTCCTGATGAGATAGGATGACAGCCGATGCAGAACCTGATAGAATTCCTTACCAAGTTCAACCACTGGATTGTCTTCCTGCTGCTGGAGGTCTTCAGCTTTGTGCTACTGCTGACGTATAACAGTTACCAAAGCAGTGTGTGGTTTACCTCTGCCAACACGATAGCCGGCAAAGCCTATGAACTCAGTTCTGAGGTGGAGTCGTTCTTCTCGTTGACCGCTGTCAACGAAGAGTTGACCTTGCGCAATATCAAGTTGGAGCATGAAGTGGCCTGGTTGGAACAGCGCCTGGAGCAGTATGGCGATACTACAGCACGTCTGGGGGAGACCATGCGGCTACTTGCAGGATTTAAAATGATTCCTGCCAAGGTGGTTAGCAACGAACTGGCCAAGAAAGACAACCTGCTGACTATCGACAAAGGGACGTTGGATGGTGTGCGTGAGGATATGGGGGTCGTATGTGGCAATGGCATCGTGGGCATCGTCTATCTGGCTGCTCCTCATTATTCAGTTGTCATCCCAGTGTTGAACTCCAGGTCCAACATTAGTTGTGCTATCCGCAACCGAGGTTATTTCGGTTACCTGCGTTGGATGGGTGGCAACAGCAAAATAGCCTATGTTGATGACATTCCTCGCCATGCTCACTTCCGTCGGGGTGACAAGGTGGTGACCAGTGGCTATTCATCCGTGTTCCCGCCTGGTGTGATGGTTGGAAAGATTCTGCATGTTTATAACTCTCCAGATGGACAGTCCTATCGACTGCAGGTAGAGCTCAGTACTGATTTCGGGCGTCTTCGCGATGTGTGTGTCATCAACGATGAGTCGATGAACGAGCGATTGGAGGTGCTGCGCGCAGCACAGGACTCTATGAAGGTGAGGATGGATGAATGATGATGAGATGAAGGAATATGAATGTTGATACGCTGAAAAATATTCTGTGGACACTGCTCCTAATATTAGGACAGGCGTTGGTGCTGAACCACATACACCTCTTCGGCTTTGCTACGCCGTTGCTCTATGTGTATGTGGTAATTTTGTTCCGTCGAAGCTATCCTCGGTGGGCCATTCTCCTCTGGGCTTTTCTGATAGGACTCGTCATGGATGTTTTTACCAATATGCCTGGTGTGGCTGCCGGGAGCTTGACATTCATTGGCCTTTTGCAACCTTACGTCCTTGAACTATTTGTTCGTCGTGACGAAGATCAGGAGCTCTTCCCCTCCATGCAGGAGATGGGCTTCAGCAAATTCTTCTGGTATATATCGATTCTTATTTTTATCTATTGTCTCTGCTTCTATACACTGGAGATGTTCTTGTTTTTCGACTGGTTGCTGTGGGTTTCCTCCATTTGTGGAAGCTTCGTGCTGACGCTGGTCTTGGTGCTTGCCTTTGAAAATCTGCGCCGGCGATGAAGAACAACCACTATGAAAATAGGCGAATAGTCATTGGAGGTATCGCTGCCACCATTGTCTTTGTCTATGTTGTCAGACTCTTCATGCTTCAGCTGATGAGCGATGACTACAAGAAGAATGCTGACTCTAATGCTTTTATGAAAAAGGTGGAGTTCCCGGCACGCGGTGTCATCAAGGATCGCCATGGCAGGCTCCTCGTCTATAACCAGCCGGCCTATGACATCATGGTTGTCATGAATGAAGAGAACGGGCACCTTGATACCCTGGACTTCTGCCAGACTTTGGGTATCACAAAAGAATTCTTTGAACAACGCATGCGCGACATCAAAGACCGTTCTAAGAATCCTGGATATTCTCGTTTTACCCAACAGATGTTCATGAGCCAGTTGTCTGACCATGAGTTCAGTGTCTTTCAGGAAAAAAAGTTCCGTTACCCAGGTTTTTATGTCCAGCGGCGTAGCATACGGCAATACCAGTATCCCTATGCAGCCCATGTGTTGGGAGATGTGGCCGAGGTGTCTTCTTCCGATATTGAGAATGACAACTACTATCAGCCGGGTGACTACATTGGAAAGCTCGGCGTGGAGCGTAGCTACGAGAAACAACTCCGTGGCATTAAGGGCTCACAAATTTTGTTGCGTGATGCTCATGGCCGCATACAGGGCAAATATCACAATGGCGATTTTGACCAGCGTCCGGTCCCAGGTAAGGACTTGACACTGTCTATCGATATCAAACTTCAGGCTTTAGGTGAACGACTGATGGAGGGCAAAATCGGGTCTATTGTAGCTATAGAGCCTTCTACAGGTGAAGTACTCTGCTTAGTGTCATCCCCCAACTATGACCCACGACTGATGGTGGGACGACAGCGTGGTAAAAACCACCATAAGCTATCCAATGATAGCTGGAAACCGTTACTGAACCGAAGTATCATGGGTATGTATCCTCCAGGTTCTACCTTCAAGACTACTCAGGCACTGACCTTTCTTGCAGAGGGAGTCATCACACCGATGACTGCCTTTCCTTGCTATCACGGCTTTATCCATAAAGGTCTTCGCGTGGGATGCCATGGCCACGGCTCACCATTGCCGTTGATACCGGCTATTAGTACTTCTTGTAATGCCTATTTCTGTTGGGGGCTATACTATATGCTTGGCAACCGTCGTAAGTATGCCACGGTGCAGGATGCTATGAATATATGGCGCGACTACATGGTGTCTATGGGCTTTGGATATAAACTTGGCATAGACCTCCCGGGTGAGAAGCGTGGTCTCATTCCCAACGCACAGTTCTACGACAATGCTTATAAAGGTTCATGGAACGGACTGACTGTCATCTCTATCTCTATTGGTCAGGGTGAGGTCAATGCCACTCCCCTGCAGATTGCCAACCTTGCTGCCACCATCGCCAACCGTGGCTATTACTATGTTCCGCATGTAGTGCGCAAGGTGCAGGGAGAACCTCTCGACACGCTCTTTACACGAAAACATATCAGCAAGGCCAGCAAGCAAGACTATGAATACATCGTTGCCGGTATGCGGTCGGCAGTGGAGCGGGGTACCTGCCGCTCTGCCAACAGGAGCGACTATGCTGTGTGCGGAAAGACCGGTACGGCACAGAACAGGGGGCACGACCATTCGGTTTTCATGGGTTTTGCACCGATGGAACAGCCGAAAATTGCCGTGGCCGTCTATGTGGAGAACGGAGGCTGGGGAGCAGACTATGGTGTTCCGCTCGGCTCCTTGATTATGGAACAGTATATCAACGGAAAACTCTCACCGGCTTCAGAAGCACGCGCGGAGATGTTTCGTAACAAACATATCTTCTATGGTACGGGCAGCAGATGACAAAAATAGCAGTGTGCTGGGTGCTCTTGACTGGTGGACCATCGGCATCTATCTGGCACTTCTCATCTTCGGGTGGGTGAGTGTGTGCGGTGCGTCATATACTTATGGTGATACCGATATATTTAGTTTGTCAACTCGCTCGGGTATGCAGATTATATGGATAGGCACAAGCATCCTGCTGGGATTCCTCATCATCATGCTCGACGACAGATTCTATGACACTTTTTCCTATGTCATCTATGCGCTACTGTTGCTTCTGCTTTTCGTCACAATCTTCAATCCTCACGAAATCAAAGGCTCCCGGTCATGGCTGGTATTGGGACCTTTACGTGTCCAACCGGCTGAATTTGCCAAGTTCGCTACGGCCCTGGCAGTGAGTAAGCTGATGAGTACCTATGGCTTTAATATCCAGCGTTGGAGACACTTTGCTGCTGCCTGCGCCATAGTGCTGCTGCCTATGCTGTTCATCGTGGGACAGAAGGAGACTGGCTCAGCCTTGGTCTATCTGTCTTTTTTCCTGATGTTCTATCGCGAGGGTATGCCTGGTAGTATCCTGTTTACTGGTGTCGCCATGGTGTTCTATTTCGTCGTTGGAGTGAAATATGCTGATGTGATGCTTCTCGATACACCGACAAGTGTCGGAAATTTCATTGTGCTCCTTTCCATACAGGTCTTCTCGGCTGCCATGGTGAGGGTTTATACGGGTGATCACCGACGTTCCATGATTTTGATCTCCTACAGTCTGGGGCTAACGGTTGTGGCATTGATCTTTTCTAAGTTTGTGCTACCCTTCGATGTGACGAAGGTTCAACTCGTCATCAGTGTGCTTTCCATCGGGTGGCTGGTGTATGAAGGATTGGGCTCTCGTATTCGTAATTTCTTCTGGATAGCAGCATTTTCTCTCGGTTCCATCGTCTTTGTCAGTTTGGCCGACTATGTGTTGAATGATGTCATGCAGAGCCATCAGCGAGTGCGTATCAATGTGCTGCTTGGACTGGAAGAAGACCTTCGCGGTGCGGGATACAATGTTCATCAGAGCGAGATTGCCATAGGCTCGGGCGGTCTGCAAGGCAAAGGATTCCTGAATGGCACACAGACGAAGCTGAAGTTTGTGCCGGAACAAGACACAGACTTCATCTTCTGTACTGTTGGTGAGGAGGAAGGATTCCTCGGTTCTGCCGGTGTGCTGCTTTTATTCCTGGCGCTCATTTTCAGACTGATAAAGATGGCAGAGCGACAACCACGGGCGTTCGGACGAATTTATGGCTATTGTGTGCTCAGCATCTTTCTCTTCCATGTTTTCATCAATGTTGGTATGGTCCTCGGACTGACACCTGTCATCGGTATCCCTTTGCCATTCTTCAGTTATGGTGGCTCTTCGCTTTGGGGCTTCACCCTGCTGCTGTTCATATTCTTGCGTATTGATGCGGGACGTAGTGTGGTGTCGTAGAAATAAAGGAGAAGGCAACAGAAGATGAGAGAAATGTAAAAAAAGCATCCTTTCGTTTGCATCCCTCTTGTTTTATTTGTACTTTTGCAAACAATATACATCAAGCAGACATGATATATAAGTATGATTTCTTAGTCATCGGTGCCGGTGTAGCCGGCATGAGCTATGCCTTGAAGGTGGCCCGCGCCAAGAAGGGTCGCGTATGCATGATTTGTAAAACCAGTCTTGATGAGGCCAACACCTCATTTGCGCAGGGCGGCGTAGCCAGCGTCACAAACCTGGAACTCGACAACTTTGAAAAACACATTGAAGACACCATGATAGCCGGAGACTTCATCTCTGACAGGGCAGCTGTGGAACAGGTAGTCAAAAATGCTCCGGCCCAGATTAAGGAACTGGTGGAATGGGGTGTGAACTTCGACCGTAAAGACAACGGCGACTTCGACCTCCACCGAGAGGGCGGACACTCCGAGTTCCGCATCCTGCACCATGCCGATGACACTGGCGCAGAGATTCAGCGCGGTCTCATGAAGGCTGTCCGTGACTGTCCTGATATCGATATCCGGGAAAACCACTTCGCCGTGGAAATTATCACCCAGCATCACCTGGGGGCGCGTGTCACTCGACGCACACCCTACATCAACTGCTATGGTGCCTATGTGCTCAACCCTGAGACTGAGAAGGTCGATACCTATCTGTCGAAGGTCACCGTGATGTGTACTGGCGGCTGCGGTGCCGTCTATCAGACCACTACCAATCCCGTCATCGCTACCGGTGATGGTGAGGCCATGGTCTATCGTGCCAAAGGAACGGTTCAGGACATGGAGTTCGTGCAGTTCCATCCAACGGCCCTGTATCACCAGGGTGAAACCCATCCGGCCTATCTCATTACTGAGGCTATGCGTGGTTATGGTGGCATCTTGAAGTTGCCCAACGGAGAGACCTTCATGGAGAAATACGATAAGCGTTTGTCTTTAGCTCCGCGCGACATTGTGGCGCGTGCCATTGATAAGGAGATGAAGATTCACGGCCTCGACCATGTCTGTCTTGACGTCACCCATAAAAATCCGGAAGAGACTCGCCACCACTTTCCCAATATCTATCAGAAGTGCTTGAGCATTGGCATCGATATCACCACCGACTATATCCCTGTGCGTCCTGCTGCTCACTATATGTGTGGTGGCATCAAGGTTGACCTCAACGGCTGCTCGTCTATTGATAGGCTCTATGCCGTGGGCGAATGTGCGTGCACTGGCCTGCATGGTGGCAACCGTCTGGCTTCCAACTCCTTGATAGAGGCTGTGGTCTATGCTGATGCGGCAGCCCGTCATTCTTTGGAGCATATTGACCTGTACGACTTCAACGACAAAGTGCCCGAGTGGAATGACGAAGGTACCATGACCAATGAGGAGAAGGTTCTCATTACACAGTCTGTGAAAGAGGTGGGTGAGATTATGTCCAACTATGTAGGCATCGTGCGCTCCGACCTTCGGCTGAAACGTGCATGGGACCGTCTCGACATGCTTTATGAGGAGACGGAAAACCTCTTTAAGCGGGTGAAAGCAAGCAAGGATATCTGTGAGTTGCGCAACCTCATCAACACTGCCTATCTCATCACGCGCTTTGCCATTGAACGTAAAGAGTGCCGTGGCCTTCATTTCACCACCGACTATCCGCAGCACGCCTACGATAAATAATAAAGGCATCTCTCCTTGCGCGCGCGTATATATAATAAGGTGTCAGTCCTTATCTTGTGAGTGAGAATTTCAGGGAGAGTCCGAAGTCACGCGTTGTTGTTGGGTAGCTGTTGCTGGACAGCAGCGGTGTATTGGTCTGTCGGTCGTAGTAGAAACTCATGGTGAGCAGCTTCGAGATGGTATAGTCTGCCGCAAAGGAAATTTTCAACGCTTCATTGCCACTGGTGGCTGTGCTGATGCGCGATGCGATGTCGCGTGTGATGGCGGCCTGCTTGCGCAGGCTGACATCCAGTCGCAGATTCAGGTCGTGGTTGAAGGTGCTCTTTGTGTTATTATTGTTTTTCTTGTTGTTTGTATTGGTCTGCTGCTGGTTGTTACGGCTCCTGTTTCTCACAGCCCGGCGATTCTTCTTCAGCATGTTGAAGTTGAAATTGTTGATTTTGTAGCCGGCGCCGAATACCCAGTCTTTGCTCGTTGCCTCGTTGAGCTGTACACTGGTCATGCTCAAGGTAAGCACGCGTGTGGTGCGGTATTCCAGCTTACAGGTCAGGTTGTTCTGCAGGGTTACGTCAAGACCCAGCAATGGGGCAAAGGCTTCATTGACACTTACCGTGGAGATGTTGTACTTTGAGCTGGGTATAGGGTTGCCGGTGGCGGCTTCGGTAATGAAGCCCATATCTCCCATAAACTCCATGTATGTGCTGAAGGTGTTATAGGCTCCGATGGCAAAGACACTCTTGTAGGAATGGTTCAAGTTGACGCTCTTGAAGACGTCACGGAACCAGGGCAGCTTTCCTAAGCCACTGTAGCGTATCGTCCAGTTGGGTAGCAGCTTCGACAAGGAGGGAAAGAGATCCAGGGATCCTCCGCTCATGCTGGTGTAGGTGTTGATGAAGGCCGGAATCATCACGTCGGCACTGTATTTGTTGACGCTGCCGATGGCAGGGTCGAAGGTCTGGCCGGCCTGTGCGAAACCTCTTGGATAGACGGCTCCAGCATAGCGGGCTTCCACACGGTCGCGGAAGCGGTCGAGGGCATTACAGAACTTTTCAAAGGTTGGACTGTTGTAGCCGCTGTTGGCATCACCGGTGCTTTCGAAGGCCGAGCCAATGGAGATGGTTGTCATGGTGAATGTTCCGCTCTCTGTCGTCGGACTGCCGTTAAACATATATTGAATGCTTTTGGCTGTGGTCTGAGTGCGACTTGCATTCAGGTCAATCTTGAAGTTCTTCACCGGTTCCAATGTCATGCGTATTTGCAAATCCTCGGTCTTGTTGGTGGTGGCGGGTGTCGCCACGCTGTCTCTCATGAGCAGCCAGTTGTTGTCGCGGGCTTTGTCGATATAGGAGTCGTCGATGAAGCCAAAGGCAAAATCCAGTCCCGGCGACATGACACTGGTGTTTCTGGTCTGCCCGAGCATGTCACCGATATTCGGCATGAAGCCCGGCAGGGCCATGGAGTATTGGTTGCGATAAGAGATGCTGATGTTACGCACAGACATAGCCAGCCGGGCACCAAACTGAGCAGCCTTGTACCATCCCTTCTCATCCAGCGGTTCCTTGGGCGTGATGGTCAGCTTCACCTTGGTGGCACTATCTACCTGGCTCTTGATGCGTATCTTGTTTTCGTCAAGCTTATGGAACTTCAGCTTTATCTGCTTGCCGTCTTCAGTCTTGGCCAGCAGGTTGAAGCGCTTGGTCTTCTTGCCGTGGTTCAGTTCCAAGGTAGTGTCGGGCAGCAGGGTGATCTCCTTCACAAAACTCTTTGAGTTCTTGGGCAGCTCCTTTTTCTGTTGTTCTGCCTTCTTGTTGGCGACCTTGTCTGCCTGTTGTTCTTTCTCTCCGTTTTTCTCTGCTTCCGCCTTTTTCTTGGCTTCCTCCTCTTTCTTCTTTCTTTCTGCTGCTCGTTGCTGTTCTTTGGCACGTTTCTCACGGGCTATGTCGGCCTGGCTCTTCTCCTTGTTGAACTTTTCGTTCACCTTCTTAAGGAAGGGCACATGGTTGTAGAGCTTCTCCATGTTCAAGGTGGAGTTGATGTTCAGTGTGCGATTGTTATTGATGTTGTTGCCGAGCGAGGTGCCGTCTTCCAGATCGGTGCCGCGCACCCAGTTATAGGTAGCGTTGTAGTTGGCATCGGCTGTCACCCAGTCGAAGATGGGGATGAGGTTGATGGGAGGTTGGTAGGAGGCCTGGAAGCTTTGGTTGTAGTTTAGCGGTGTACCCATGTGGCGCAGACTGGTCTTTACAGAGTCTTTCCAGGCATGGTAGGCTTCGGGGTAGAGGTCTTTGTTGACAGGCACATAAGGTTCTTCCACCTCGGCATGGGTGGCGCTTTGGAAGGTCATGTGCAGGTTCTTCGTCAGGTCCCAGCGTAGGTTGAACTCACGGTTCCAGAGGAACTGCGAGCTGAAGGACACTGGCAGCTGCGACCCGCCCAGGTCTTCCATGTCGCGTTCCTGCAGCTCATAGTAGTTGCGGGTGAGTTCCGTGTTGTAGGCCACGTTCTGTGGTAGCCAGTTCAATCCAAACATCCTCACGATATCCACCCATTTGGACTTGGTGTTCTTCAGAAGTTTCTTGAAGGGTTCGAAGGGCTGATAGACCGGCGTCCAATTGTAGTTGAGCGATCCGCGCCAGTTGTCTTCATGTTCATAGACGGTGGTCTCGCCCGATGTTCGGCGGCTGGAGTGGCTGTAGCTTAGTGTGAGGTTGGCCGGGTCGTAGGGCATGGGGTGCCGTTTGTTCTGGATGCCGACGCGCACGTTGGACAGTGAGAAGTTGGTGGAGCGTGTCTTCACGACAGCGATGCTTTCGATGGAGTCGCGCTCATGTCCGCTCAAGGCATCGAGGGCGTCGTCCAGTTTCATGTCGGTGTCCAACGGGTTGTATTTCGGTCTGGTCTCTTCCTGCGTGATGGAGTAGTAGAGTGGGGCGCTGACCTTTGCCTTGTCGGGGAAGAACTTGCCCAGCTCCAGATTGGTGGTGAGGCTGTAGGTCTTGAAGTCGTCGTTGGAGCGCTGTGCCACACCTTCTTCCAGACCGCCGAATCCTTCTGTCATATAGCGGCCTTGCAGGTTCACGGTTCCGAAGTCTGACAGTTGCACGTTCAGGTTGCCCTGTGCAGCCCAACCGCCATTGTTGTTGTATTCCTTCAGTCGAAGCTCGTTGACCCACACTTCGCCGCTCTTCTGCGTGCTACTCAGGTTGCGCACACCGATGACCACGGTCTTGACTTCTCCCAGCGTGGGGTTGCCCATCACACTGATCTTGTTACCCGGATGGTCTTCGTTGTAGGCGCTATATACTCGGTTGTAGGAGGCTTGTCCTTGGGTTTTAGCGCGGTTACGCTCCTTCTTGATGTTGGTGAAGACGTCCAGAGGGATGTCAAGCATGTTCTCTATTGGCCATACAGCAGCGCAGGCAGCCGACGAATAGGTGTCGTAGTGGCCGGCAGGTGTCAGCTTCAGTGGAATCTCGTATTCGTAGTAGTTGCTCTTATAGTCGCTGCCCAAACGGATGAAGAGGGCCAGCTGGTTGTCGGTCAGTTCGGTGACATTCTGTTCCATGGCATTGGCATGCACAAACATCTGAATGCGTTTGTACTGGCGCAGGTCGAGAGTGGTGTTCTTATACACGGCTTTGCCCTCACCGTTGGCCAGGTTGGTCACGGTCATGTCCAGTGCCTGCTCGTTGTTTTCCACCAGCTGAGGCTGTGTGGGGTCTAAGGCACGCTGTATGCCTGGAGGCAGTACATAGTTTACAGGCGACTTGTCGTTGTTCTCTTCGATGTTCACGGCACTCACTGCCATGTGGCCGGTCTGTGCCGGAGCGTTGTCGATGTTCTGTTCATAGACACGCCATTCGCCACGCACCAGGTCGAGTGTGCCGAAGCGCATGATGATGGGTTGCTCGAAGTTGGTGAGGAACATACGCATGAAGCGGATGCTGGAGAAGTCGCTGATGGCACCCACGCGCTGCTGGTAGCTGTCGAGCGGGATACGGAACTGATACCAGGTGACAGGCTCTTGCTGTCCGTTGCGCAGTTTGGGTGAGGCTTCGCGCTTGTCAACGATAAAGTTCTGGCCTACCACCAGGTCCTCGGGACGTATGCTGACGTGATACTGATAGTATTTCTCGTACTCGTTGAGCGTATAGTCTTGGTTGATGTCTTCTACGTCGGGAGTCGTCTTGTAGGAGGAGTCGTAGCCACCGGTACCTCCGTCGGGAGAGTTGCCCTGCGGGTTGTTGATATACTTGTAGCGGCGGATGATGTTGGCCTGTATTTGGTCGTAGTCGTAGCCGCGGAAGTAGTGGTAGTCATCGTTCGCGGGGTCGTTCATGATAGAGTCAAAGACCTCGGGCGACACTTTTCCCTGAATGGAGGTCAGGAACTGCTGGTAGTTCTCAAAGGTTCGTTCCTCCTCATCGGTCAGTCCGTTGAAGCCTACGTCTTGGAGTATTCTGCTGGAGCCGCTGTTGGCGAAAGAGTAGGTCACGGTGGGTTGGTTGGGCACCTTTCCCCATTGTGTCAGTGTGAACCGCTGTGAGCCATCTACGGGCATGCCGCTCTCATAGAAGCGTTTGCCATCGCGCAGAACGTCTTCGCTGACTTCACCTAAGTTGATGTAGAAGTCGCCACCCAGCGTGTTGCCTCCGGTACGGTTGATAGTGCCGTCGGTGTTGCGCTGGTAGATGAACGGGTCGAGGAGCCAGAACTCTATGTATTCGATGTTGGCCTGTTCAAAGTCGTTGGTTTCCAGCTTGCGCATCATGCCACCCCAGTGCTGTGCCGGATTGTTCAGGGTGCCATCCTGGTTGAGGTCGGTGTTGAAGTTATACGGTCCGCGCTCGTTGGGGTAATAGGAAATGTTCAGGATGGGAAGGGTACTGGTGGAGCCGTTGTAGGTGCTCTGGTCGCGGTTGGGGTAGAGTTCGCGTACATACACCTCGCGCATGTAGTGGTTGGAGAGCTGGTTCAGGTCGCTCTTGATGTGCGCCGGTGTCAGGGACGACGAGCGTCGGGTGAACAACGGGTCAATAGTGTACCACGCCATCTGTGAGCGGTTGTAGCCGCTGGCAAGGGTCGTTTTGTCATTGTGTTCCGGGAACATGCTTGGCACACTCGACAGCTGCCAGCTGGTGGGACTTGACACGTCGATGGCATTCTTGGTGTTCTCGAAGTCATCCAAATAGGAGGCATTGCTCTGTACGCCTCGGCTCTGGCCGGCAATGAGTTGGGCAAACTCTCCGGTGAAACTGATTTGCGAGGGCTGCGTGACGTGTAGGAGCGGAATCTTGTCCAGCATGTTGGTCAGCCATTGGCTTTCTTTCTTCCAGTTGAGACTGAGACCCCATAGCGTGTTGTTGAGTGGCTCACTGCCCATGGAGACCTTGGAGGTCAGCGACTGTTCGGTAAGATGTTGCAGCGTACCGCTCAACTGGAAGTTTTTGTTGAAGTCGTATTGCCAGTTCACGCCGAACATGGTCTTGCGCTGTTGACCGTAGTCGGTGTTGCTCTCCGACGATACGCTCACGGCCGTACCGGCATCGATGATGCTCTGGTTGAGGATGGTCACTTCGCCGGCGTTGTAATCCACGGTATAGTCGGAACCCTCTGTCAGGGTGACACCGCCAGCCGTCACAACCACAGACCCCTGTGGCACATTGTAGGCTCCCAGCGAGATGACGTTGGCAGAGGTGCCACGAAACTGTCCCATCAGCACATACTTGTCTTTCTCGGCAATCTGCTTGGCAATGGTCTTCGTGGAGTCATACAGTTCGGTGAAGGCATAGCCCGCAGCCTTGTCGGCAGAGATGCCTTTACCGACAAGGTATTTATACAGGTATTCACCAAACGGTTCGGCAGCGGGGAAGAATACGCGTCCGTTGGTTACGGTGTAGCCTGGCACGAAGTCGAAGAACCCATTGGGGTGGGCCTTCAGGTTGTTGTCCAGACGGTCGGCGCCCAGCGCCTTGATGAGCGTTTGGTCTTTCACCTGCGGTTCGGGCAGGTAGGTCAGATATACGCCGGCCGTGTCGCTCTGGAACTTCACGTCCAGGCGGAATTTGTCTTTCTCAACACTGGAGGCCAGGTAATAGACGTTGCGCATCATCAGCCGCCAGTTGCCCTGCTGCGGATTGTTGCTGGTATTCTTCAGGGCCTTCACGAAGAGGGCATCGCCTACATTGGTGTTGTCGCTGGCAAACTCACCGACCTGATAGGTCTGTCCGCCGTAGGTGTATTCGTAGGCCACGGCCAGCACTTGGTCGGTTTGCAGCGTTGTCTTCAAGCTTACATAGCCGAGGGCCGTGTTGACAGTATATTCAGAGGAGTTTAGCAGCCGGGCACTTTCCAGTTTTTCATAGTCGTTGCCACCGGCAAAGTTTCCGATGCCATCCAGGATGTTGGTGGCCTGATCGATGTCTCTTGCTCCGGCATAGGTGCTCACCATGGCGGCGTATTCGCTGTTGGCTTGGTTGGAGGGAACGGTCTGCCCCGTACCACTCCAGGTCGGGTTGGAAATGTGGGTAGGCTCACCAAGGTCGGTCAAGGCCACGATGTTTCGCGTGTTGGCGGTAGAGCCTGTCTTGTTGGTCACCCAGATTTCCACGCGGTTGATGGTGATACCGGTGGTCAGGTTGGGCAACATCTTCATGGCGGCATCGTAACGCTCGCGGAAATAGTGGGAGAGGAAGAAGTGCCTGTTCTCCTCATAGTCGGCAGCATCAATCTCAAAGGGTGTCAGCTGCACACCGCCTCGCGAACTCACGCTGGTGGTATTCGACTTCTTCTGTGAGGCCACCATTTGCAATTGCAACTTGCCGAACTGCATGTCAGTGCGAAGACCGAAGAGCGATGAGGCACCCTTGATGAGTGATGAGTTGGAAGGGAAAGAGATGTTGCCGGCTTCCACCAGCTTGATGATCTCGTCTTCCTTGCCGTCGTATTTCAGCTTCAGGTTCTGTGCGTCATAGTCGAAGGTGGCATCGGTGTTGTAGTTCAGGTTCATATCTACCTTGTCGCCCACCTTGCCGTTGACGTGCAGGTTTATTTTCTCGTCGAAGTCCAATGTAGTGGTCTTTCGGTTCTGAACAGGAAGGGCGGGATTTTCGATATTCTTCATGGTGGCACCGAACTTCAGTTCTGCCGTACCCTGTGTCTTGATGCGGACACCACCAGGTCCGAAGATTTTCTCTGCCGGCCCCAGCTCGAAGTGCATGTCGGTGAAATCAAACTTTTCTTTGCCTTTGGCCTGATAGATCTCGTCGTTTTTCTCGCGGAAATACTCGTGCATCTTCTGTCGGGTGGACCACTGCAGGTATTCTGCCGGTGTCATCATGATGGGGGCGCTCACCCAGGTGTTGCCCATCTTCTTGCCAAAGATGTAGCGGTCCAGCGTGTCGTTGTATTCCACCTGTTGCTTCATGTTCTCCGGATTCTTCAGGTCGATGGCCTGTTCGTCGAGATCTTCCACGGTCACAGGGGTGGTGCGTTGAATTTTCCATCTGGGGTGGAGCAGCGAGTCGGGAATCTCTTCGTCTTCGTAGAGGGTGGGCTGAGCGAGGATGGAGTCTTGCGCCGCCGCCTTTTTCTCCTTGTCGTCGGCGGGCATATAAGGCATTGTGATGGCATAGGTCACCATGCTTATGGCGAACAGTGTCATCACGAGTCCATATATGCGCGTTCTCCGTTTCATCTCACTTGATTTGCTTGAGGGCGAGTTTTATGACTTGTTCTACCTGCATGGCAGGGTTCTCCTGCAACAGGGCATTGACCACCTTGGCGGTGGGGGCGGGTGAGAAACCTAACATGGTCAGGGCGGCGATGGCTTCGTCACGCACTTGGTTATTCACGGCAGCAGCCGTGGTCATGTTGGCTGAGTCGCCTCCAGCAGCTGCAAAGAGGTCTCCTCCCATCTTGTCGCGCAGATCTACGATGATGCGCTGAGCTGTCTTCAGGCCGATGCCCTTCACACCCTTCAGCAGACGTTCGTCACCGCTGGCAATGGCGTTAGACAACTCTGCCGGCGACATGGCAGAGAGAATCATGCGTGCGGTGTTAGACCCCACACCACTCACAGTGATCAGCAGGCGGTAGAAGTCGCGTTCCTGTTTCGTGCTGAAGCCGTAGAGCGTGTAGGAATCATCGCGACCGCCGGTCATGATGGCCTCATGGACAAAGAGCTTTACCTGTTCTTTGCCTTGTATGGCTGAGAACGTGTTCAGCGAAATATTCAGTGCGTAGCCCACCCCGGCAGCTTCTACAACAGCCGTGGCCGGACTGAGCTCGGTCAGTTCGCCTTTGATGTATTCAATCATAGATGGTCAATGTATATATACAATAATTAAAACGCACAACCTATTTAATTATTGTATAGAGTGAAAAAATACTTATGTTTCAGGCATGCTCCGTTTTCTTTGTCATATATTCGCTGGGCAGCATGCCTGTCAGCTTGCGGAAGGCGCGGCGAAAGGTGGTGATGCTCTTAAAGCCAGCCGCTTCAGCCATGTATTCAAGTGTCAGGTTGGGTTTTTCCTGCATCATGGGAATCACTTGGCGCTCAATGCGTAGTCGGTTTGTGTAGTCATAGAAGGTGGTGCCAAGTTCGGTGGAGAGATACCTGGACAGGTAGGTACGGTTCGTGTTCAGCAGTATGGCGAGGTCGGAAAGTGTCAGCTCCGGGTTCAGGTAGGGGCGTTCTTCGTCCATAAGCTTCTCCAGTTGTGTTCCTATCTGAGTGAGATAGTTGCACTTGGAAGCCGACAGCTCCGTACTGGCAAAGTCGGTTTTATGTTTCTCCTGATTGTCAGTCAGTCGCAGTGGTCGCATCTTGTTCACATGGTGCATCGTGACATACCAGCAAGCCAGTGAGCTGGCATAGTAGATGGTGTCAGCCACACCGCCATAGTCGTCGGAGGCTGCCCACCACACCAGCTGGCAGATGGCGAAGGCAATGACGATGGTCCATACCCATGAGATATCTACGTCTTCCAGGTTGGAGTAGGCATTGCGAATGGCGCGGGCATAGCCGCGACTCTTGTAGATGGCTATGCCGACAGCTATCAGTGCAAAACCCACGAAGAAGACCGTAAACACCGTTTGAAACCAGTCATCCGTAATGACGATATGCAGGAGCAGAAAACCCACAAATGGAAGAATCATCATGCAGACTCGTCTTCCGGTCACCCAGCCCGGAATGGTCAGCTCCATGAGCATCAGGGCAAAGGTTACAGCTCCGCAGCCATCAATGAAAAAGACATGACGCAAGACGTCCTTGGTGTCTATGTCGGGAATGTAGAGAGCCAGGTCCTTACAGGTTGACAGTGCCCACCATGCGAACACACAGCCCAACAGCCGCTGCAGGCGTGAGGCCCCTTCTTTGCGAAGGAGTTGTTCGGAGCTGATGCCGTAGCAGGCTACCGATAGTCCGATCATGAATATGGCCAGTATGGTTGTTTCGTCTTTCATCTGATACTGCGAAAAGGTACTGCAAAAATACGATAAAACCATGTCTCCAACCAAGAAGACCTGGTTCTTAGCATGGTTTATTGCATCAATTCATGTTCTTTTTTTACGCAGTGGCGCATGTTGGTTGTAGGAATGTCACACGCTGACATCAGC
>CAMNOK010000018.1 GCA_946546825.1 uncultured bacterium | reverse complement strand
CACACATATTCTCTTACCACCTTGCATGTCTCTTAGACTGAAACACGCACCTGTCTAACACCTCAAAGCACAGCCTTCATACCGTAAAGTCAATCCGTTCGTCTGGTAAAATAAATTATATTACGAAGTAAAATAAATTATATTGCAAAGTAAAATAAATTATATTACAAAGTAAAATAAATTATATTGCAAAGTAAAATAAATTATATTGCAAAGTAAAATAAATTATATTACAAGATAAAAGGGCAGAGTTGACAGTATCAAACAATAGAGTTGACAATACAATAGACATTCTTTTCCCGCCCGTTTACTTCTTCAGCTGATGGCCGCAGTATGGAGTAAACGGGCGGATTTGTTTGACAGACTTTTCTGCCACACATCTTTTTTCTGAGAAATCACGGGGTTTCTCTTTGCTCTTCAACCTACTTTTCGTATTTTTGCACAATCAATAAAGAATGCGCATCATGAAGAGAATCAAGATGATAGTGTGCCTCTGGCTGTGGGCCTTGGGCATGGTGAATGCACAGTTGATGGATCCGGTGAAATTCAAGTCAGCCCTGACCACCGACGACAAGGGTGGTGGAGAAATCGTCTTCAGCGGCACCATCCAGTCTGGCTGGCATGTCTATTCCGTGAACCTTGGCTCCGGTGGTCCTATAGAAGCCTCTTTTCATGCCGAGAAGTTGCAAGGTGTGGAACTCGTGGGCAAGCTGAGGGCCGAAGGAAAAGAGATCTCTCAGTTTGACCCGATGTTCAATGCCACACTGCGATATTTTGAGAACAGTGTTCGCTTTGTGCAGAAAGTTCGCTTCACGGCCAAACACTATGACATAGACTGCTATCTGGAATATGGTGCCTGCAGCGACAAGGTGTGCATGCCACCCGAGGAAGTGCCCTTCAGGCAGCGGGGTGAAAACATGAAGACTGCACCACAGAAGGAAACGGCAAAGGAAAAACAAGCTCAGGAAGAAGTCACCATAGAGGCTCAAAAAGAGGCTCAGGGAGAGCTGTCGCAGGGAGAGATGCAGAAGGAAGCACAAGCTCCTGGAGCCTCAACCTCTCTTGAGGAGGACGCACAACTTTCAAACGAACCCGTTGCCAAGGAGCAGGAGACAGGTTACGACGCGATGTCGCTCTCTGGCGACACTGCTCTGCAGGCGGCCGACCACTCCATGCTCTACATTCTGCTGGCCGGTCTGCTGGGCGGTCTGCTGGCATTGTTCACCCCTTGCGTGTGGCCCATCATCCCGATGACGGTCAGCTTCTTTCTGAAGCGGGCAGACAACCGGCGGCGTGCCATACGCGACGCCATGGCCTACGGACTGTCCATCATCGTCATCTACCTGACACTCGGCCTGCTGGTCACCGCCCTCTTCGGGCCCAGCTATCTGAATGCCCTCTCCACCAATGCCGTGTTCAACATCTTCCTGTTCTTGCTGCTGGTGGTCTTCGCCCTGTCGTTCTTCGGCTGGTTTGAGTTGCGCCTGCCCGCCTCGTGGGGCAACAAGATTGACTCAAAGGCATCGGAAACCAGCGGCCTGCTGTCTATCTTCCTCATGGCCTTCACGCTGGCACTGGTCTCCTTCTCCTGCACAGCGCCCATCGTGGGGTTTCTGTTGGTGGAGAGCGTCACCACTGGCGACATCACCGGTCCTGCCATCGGCATGCTGGGCTTCGCCCTGGCCCTGGCCCTACCCTTCACCCTCTTTGCCCTCTTCCCCACCTGGCTGAAGCAAGCACCGAAGTCGGGTGCCTGGATGAATATCATCAAGGTGACATTGGGCTTCATCGAACTGGCTTTCTCCCTGAAGTTCTTCTCAGTGGCCGACCTGGCCCACGGTTGGCATCTGCTCGACCGCGAAGTGTTCCTCTCACTGTGGATAGCCATCTTCTTCCTCCTGGGACTCTACCTCGTCGGCCTGCTGAAGTTTCCCGGCGACATGGAGCCTGACGGCATGCCGGCAGAGAGAAAGGCCATGCCCGTGCCCTGCATAATGCTGGGCCTGCTCTCACTGGCCTTCACCGTCTATATGGTTCCCGGCCTGTGGGGAGCTCCCTGTAAGGCCATCAGTGCCTTCACGCCTCCCATCAGTACCCAAGACTTCAAGCTCAACACTCAGACGGTGGAAGCCCGATATACCGACTTCGACGAAGCCCTGGCAGCAGCTCGACGTGAAGGAAAACCCGTGCTGATAGACTTCACCGGCTATGGCTGTGTGAACTGCCGGAAGATGGAGGCAGCCGTATGGACCGACCCCGCTGTAGCCCGTCTGCTTACCGAAGACTATGTGCTGGTGTCGCTCTATGTCGATGATAAAAAACCGCTGCCCGAGCCCATCAAGGTTGTGGAGAACGGCGTTGAGCGCACCCTGCGCACCGTGGGCGACCGCTGGAGCTATCTGCAACGCACACGTTTCAAGGCCAACACACAGCCGTTCTACATCGCCGTTGACGCCAACGGACAACCGCTGTCAGGCTCCTACAGCTACAACGAAGATGTCGCTGCATACGTCCGTTTCCTGCAACAGCCACTGAAGAAAAAATGAATTTAATCTTGCAATTTCTTGCATGTTCGTTGACTTCTTGGTAATTTTGTACCAAAATTAAATACACAATATATGGAATACAATTTCAGAGAGATTGAAAAGAAATGGCAACAACAGTGGGTGGAACAAAAGACCTACAAGGTGACCGAAGACAAAGAAAAACCGAAATTCTATGTACTCAACATGTTTCCCTACCCCAGCGGGGCAGGTCTGCATGTGGGTCATCCGCTGGGCTATATAGCCAGTGATATCTATGCACGCTTCAAGCGTCAGCAGGGCTTCAACGTACTGAACCCCATGGGCTACGATGCCTACGGACTGCCTGCCGAGCAGTATGCCATACAGACAGGGCAGCACCCGGCCGTCACCACCGAGCAGAACATCAAGCGCTACCGCGAACAGCTGGACAAGATAGGGTTCTGCTTCGACTGGGACCGAGAGGTGCGCACCTGCGAACCCGGCTACTACCACTGGACACAATGGGCCTTCCAGAAGATGTTCAACTCCTTCTATTGCAACCGTTGTCAGAGTGCACAACCTATCGAGAAACTGGTGGAGCGCTTCAACGAGAAAGGAACCGAGGGCCTCGATGTGGCTCAGTCGGAAGAACTCTCCTTCACGGCCGACGAGTGGAAGGCATTCGATGATATCAAGAAGCAGCAGGTGCTCATGAACTATCGCATTGCCTACCTGGGCGAAACGATGGTAAACTGGTGTGCCGAGCTGGGCACGGTGCTGGCCAACGACGAAGTGGTCGATGGCGTGAGCGTGCGCGGCGGCTTCCCCGTGGTGCAGAAGAAAATGCAACAGTGGTGTCTGCGCGTGTCGGCCTACGCCCAGCGTCTGCTCGACGGCCTTGACAACATAGACTGGACCGACTCACTGAAAGAGACTCAGCGCAACTGGATAGGTCGCTCCGAAGGAACAGAGATGGAGTTTAAGATTGCCAACCAGGAAGGCTCCTTCACCATCTTCACCACTCGTGCCGACACCATCTTCGGTGTCACCTTCATGGTGCTGGCGCCGGAAAGTGAACTCGTACAGCAACTCACCACAGCAGAACAACAGGCTGCCGTCAACGACTATCTGGCCTATGTGAAGAAGCGCACCGAGCGCGACCGCATCTCCGACCGCAAGGTCACGGGTGTCTTCTCTGGCTCCTATGCCGTCAACCCCCTCACGGGCAAGGAGATTCCCATCTGGATCAGCGAATATGTGCTGGCAGGCTACGGCACCGGTGCCATCATGGCTGTGCCGGCTCACGACTCGCGCGACTATGCCTTTGCCAAACATTTCAACCTCCCCATCATACCCCTCATCGAGGGTGCCGACGTCTCAGAAGAGAGCTTCGACGCCAAAGAGGGCATCGTGATGAACTCCTCTAACGGCCACTTCTCTCTGAACGGACTCACCGTGAAGGAGGCCATCGCCGCCACCAAGAAATATGTCACCGAACAGAAGTTGGGGCGCGTGAAAGTGAACTTCCGCCTGCGCGATGCCATCTTCTCGCGCCAACGCTACTGGGGTGAGCCGTTCCCCGTATATTACAAGGACGGCATGCCACAGATGATTCCTGAGGAGTGTCTGCCGCTGGAGCTGCCCGAGATTGATAAGTATGAACCCACCGAGACCGGTGAGCCGCCACTGGGACGTGCCAAGAAGTGGGCCTGGGACACCCAGAGCAACACCATTGCCGACTGTGCTGCCATCGACAACAAGACCGTCTTCCCCCTGGAACTGAACACCATGCCCGGCTTTGCAGGCTCCAGTGCCTACTACCTGCGCTACATGGATCCTCACAACGACAAGGCCCTGCTCTCCAAGGAGGCCGATGACTACTGGCAGAACGTGGACCTCTACGTCGGTGGAACCGAGCATGCCACAGGTCACCTCATCTACTCACGCTTCTGGAACAAGTTCCTCTTCGACCTCGGCGTGAGCTGCAAGGAAGAACCTTTCCAGAAACTGGTCAACCAAGGCATGATTCAGGGACGCTCCAACTTCGTCTATCGCGTGAACGACCATCAGGAGTTACAGGGTATAAAGGAGTTGCAGGGAGTGAAAGATGACACACCCGTCTTTGTCTCCTTCAACCTGCGCAAGCAATTCAACGACGTCACCCCGATACATGTTGACGTCAACATTGTCTCCAACGATGTGCTCGACGTGGAAGCATTCAAGGCCTGGCGTCCTGAATACCATCAGGCAGCCTTTATCCTGGAAGACGGGAAATATGTTTGCGGCTGGGCCATCGAGAAAATGTCCAAGTCGATGTTCAACGTAGTAAACCCCGACATGATTGTAGAACGCTATGGTGCAGACACCCTGCGCCTGTACGAGATGTTCCTTGGTCCGGTGGAACAGTCAAAGCCGTGGGATACCAATGGCATCGACGGCTGCCACCGCTTCCTGAAGAAGTTCTGGACCCTGGTCACTCAAGGTGTGGAGAACCCACAAGCCACTCCAGCCACACCTGAAGAACTGAAGAGTGTACACAAACTCATCAAGAAGGTGACAGGCGACATTCAGCAGTTCTCTTACAACACTGCCATCTCGGCCTTCATGATCTGTGTGAACGAACTCTCACAACTCAAGTGTCGAAATACCGACCTGCTGAAAAACCTGGTGGTTGTCATTGCTCCCTTCGCTCCCCACATTGCGGAAGAACTCTGGCAGCAGCTGGGTGGAACAGGCAGCGTCTGCGATGCCCCATGGCCTGCATGGAACGAGGCCTACCTCGTGGAGAGTAAGATGAAGCTCGGCGTTGCCTTCAACGGAAAGACACGCTTCGAGATGGAGTTTGATGCCGATGCCGACAATGCTGCCATCGAGCAAGCCGTGCGCGCCGATGAACGTACAGCCAAATACACCGATGGCAAGCAAATATTCAAAGTCATCATTGTGCCCAAGCGCATGATCAACCTTGTTTGCAAATAATCATGATGACAATAGACCATCGTATTCTTTGGAACGAGTTCAAGGATTATCTTTTCATAACCCTTGGACTCGCCCTCTATACCATTGGCTTCACCGTCTTCCTGCTGCCCTACAAGATTGTAACCGGTGGAGTGACAGGTGTGTCGGCCATCATCTACTATGCTACGGGCTTCCCGTTGGAGAACAGCTACCTGTTCATCAACATCGCCCTGCTCATAGTGGCCCTGAAAATACTGGGCTTCAAGTTTATGATGAAGACCATCTATGCCATCTTTATGCTCTACTTCATGCTGATGTTGGGACAATGGCTGATGCCCAGCACCCCCGAGGGACTTCCAGTGAAGATTCTCGGTGAGGGTCAGGCCTTCATGTCGCTCATCATCGGTTGCGGATTCACAGGCACCTCACTGGCGGTGGTATTCTCCAACAACGGCTCCACAGGCGGCACCGACATCATTGCTGCCTGCGTGAACAAATATTACAACTTCTCCTTGGGACAGGTACTCATCCTTGTCGATTTGATTATCATCGGAAGCTGTATGTTCATACCTGAGTTTGGCAACGGACTGGAACGGGCACACAAAGTGGTATTCGGTCTGTGCACCATGGCCATCGAAAACTTCATGCTCGACTACATCATGAACGCACGCCGCGAGTCGGTGCAGTTTATGATTTTCTCCAACAAGTGGCAGGAGATTGCCAATGCCATCGGCACACAGATGGACCACGGCGTGACCATCCTCGACGGTCATGGCTGGTACACGGGCGAACGCCGCAAGGTGCTCTGTATCCTGGCCAAGAAGCGAGAGAGTGTGGCCATGTTCCGACTCATCAAGATGATTGACCCCAATGCCTTTGTCAGCCAGAGCTCTGTCATTGGTGTCTATGGAGAAGGTTTTGAAGAAATAAAAGTAAAGAAAGGCTAAGAGATGAAGACCATTGTTTTTGCCACCAATAATGCCCACAAGCTGGAAGAAATCAGACAAATTCTCGGCGACCGCTACGACGTGCGCTCTCTCAATGATATAGGCTGTCACGATGATATACCGGAAGACTTCGATACCCTGGAGGAGAACTCACGACAGAAGGCTGAATACATCTTCCGAAAATATGGACTTACCTGTTTTGCCGATGACACCGGACTGGAGGTCGATGCCCTGGGTGGCGCACCAGGTGTTCACAGTGCCCGTTATGCTGAAGGTACCGATCACGACTCCGAAGCCAACATGCGCAAGCTGCTTCGTGAACTGGGCGACAACCCCAACCGAACTGCCCGCTTTCGCACCGTCATCACCTTGATTGAAAACGACAAGACATCTCTCTTCGTCGGTGTTGTAGAAGGTCGCATAGCCTACGAGAAGAGTGGCACAGGTGGCTTTGGTTATGACCCCATCTTCATACCCGAAGGCTACGACCAGTCGTTTGCCTGTCTCGGTGCCGACATCAAAAACACCATATCCCACCGTGCCCGTGCCGTTCAGCAACTTTCAGATTACCTGAAATAGCTATTTCTACCAAGCATCTTTGAAGCATAATGAGGTCGGTGAAAGAACTATCATTTAACACAAAGGAATGATGAGAAAAATATTGATATTACTGTTGACCGTCATGATGCAGAGCATCACAGGTTCTCATGTCGTAGGAGCTACTGTCGGAACGTGGAAGTCGTATATGGCCTACCACGACGTGCAGGATATTCAAAAGGCAGGGCATGTATTGTTTGTGCTGGCATCCAACAGTCTCTATTCCTATAATACCAACGACCAGAGTGTGCAGACCTACGACAAGGCCACACAGCTGAGCGACTGCGGTGTAAGCATCATTGCCTGGTGTCAGTCGGCCAAACGACTGGTAACGGTCTATAACAATGGTAACATAGACTTGGTAGAACTTAATGACAATGTCATCAATGTGCCCGACTACTATTACAAGTCGATGGTTGGCGACAAGACCATCAACGACATCTATGTCTATGGTCGCTATGCCTATCTTGCCACAGGCATGGGTATCATAAAGCTGAATGTCCATGATGCAGAAATCAGCGACTTCTACAACTTGGGATATAACGTGCAGTACTGCTATATAGAGAACAACCGTCTCTATGCCGCCTCACCTTCCAAAGGACTCTACAGCGCACCCCTCAACAGCAACTTGCTGGACAGCAGCAATTGGAATTATACGGGCTCATATACCACAAAAAACAAAACTGTCGATCCCGACCTGCTGGAGATTATCAAGACCGTCAATCCGGGTGGCCCGAAATACAACAACTTCGGTTTCCTGCGCTATGCTAACAACCACCTCTATACTTGCGGTGGCGGCTTTGGCGGTGTTTCCGACAGAGGCCTTCCCGGAACAGTTCAGGTGTTGCAGGGAGACAGCTGGGACATCTATCAAGACCAGTTGGACACCATCACCGGTTCACCCTTTGTTGATAACAGCTGCGTGGAGGTAGATCCACTGAACTCACGCCATGTCGTGGTGTCAGGTAAGAGCGGCATCTACGAGTTTGTTGACGGAAAGTTCACCAAACGTCATACCGACCAAAACTCACCGCTCATAGACCTCTTTCCTCCGTCACGAAACTATATTGTCATGCAGACAGTGAAGTTTGATAGCGAGGGTAACCTTTGGACCACAGAGAGTTTCTTTCAAAACCTTTTCTGTCTGACCAAGGAGGGAGTATGGGAAAAGAAAGAATTACCATTGCCCGGTCACAACAACCTGAAGCACATGATGTTCGACAGCCAGGGACTGCTCTGGTTCATCAACGACCACTGGGACACACCGGCCGTCTATTGTTACCAGACCTCCACCGGAGTTCTCAAGACTTTCACCAACTTCGTAAACCAAGACGGCACCATCGTCAACACCAATGCCATCCAATATGTCACCGAAGATAAAGAAGGTACGATATGGGTAGCAACGACTTTGGGCCCGCTACTGCTGGAACGTGACCAGCTGAACGAAGAAAACTATCACTTCACCCAAGTGAAGGTGCCTCGCAACGATGGCACCAACTATGCTGACTATCTCATGAGCGGCATCGATGTTACAGGCATTGCCATCGACGGCGGAAACCGCAAGTGGTTTTCCACACGGGGCAACGGTGTCTATCTGATCAGTGCCGACAACATGACAGAGGTTCACCACTTCACAGCAGAGAACAGTTCTCTGCTCTCCAACAATGTGGAGGCAGTGGCGGTGAACGATGCCACGGGAGAGGTGTATTTTGGTACCGACAAGGGACTTTGCTCCTATATGAGTGATGCCACAGCCACAAGTGCCAGCATGTCGAAAGACAATGTCTATGCCTATCCGAATCCCGTAGAACCGGGTTACACCGGTCTCATCACCGTGGTGGGACTGACCATGGATGCCGACGTGAAGATTACAACCACCAACGGAGTGCTTGTGGCACAAGGTCGCAGCAATGGTGGCAGCTTCACCTGGGATGGCAACGACCTGCACGGCAAACGTGTTGCGAGCGGTATCTACATGGTACAGACGGCAACCTCAACCGGTGGCAAGGGGACAGTCTGTAAGATTGCCATTGTGAATTGATGGTTATCAGCTCTGAAAGTTCTTTTTCATTCATTCCATTTTAATTTTTTATTTTCTTATTTTGCTTAGAAAGAAATGGGTTGACTTATTGAGAGGTCTTTGTATGATCGCTATCATTGTTGATCATACAAAGATATACTATGCCGAGGCAAATGCCACCGACTACTATCTCTATGTCTATAATGCCCTCACCATATTCTTCTTTCTCTCCGGATATCTGTTTTTTAATGAAGGCAGTGATTTTTCCCCTTATCACAAACTTAAATCCATTTGTCGGCGACTGGTTATACCTTATTTCTTATTCACACCTATACTTTCCTTATCAAAAGTGATAGCCGGTCAGCAACAGTTGTCAATCCAACTGTTCATTTCCATACTCTCAGGAGAGCCATCGTGGTTTGTTTCCACCTTAGTTACAGCCTCCCTACTTTTCTGTCTGCTTCTTTTGATAACGTGTCGGCATATCGTTTTCATGGCACCATTGGTAGCAGGCTTCTACCTTTTATATTTTATTTTACCCGACACTCAACCCGGCTTTTGGCACTATCATCATGCCACCCGTTTTCTGTTCTATCTTTTCTTAGGCTACAGTTATCATCTGGTGGAACATAAAATTCCTAATAGTCCATATTTAACCCTTCTGCTTTTTTTAGGAGTTTTTGTCAGCAAGTACTTATATATAAAAGAATATATTGTCAGCACTTGGGCTATGGAAGTCTATCTCTTGGCCGATACAATGCTATGCATCATGCTTGCCGTAAACATTGCACAGACCATTAAAGGCCAGTCCTTCATAGAGTGGATAGGAAGAAAATCAATATACTTCTATTTCCTTTGTGGCGGTGTTCCATTTGTGGTGTCACTACTGATGAATCAAATAGGACTTCCCTACAACAGCCAACTCTCTCATCTGCTTCTTTGTATAGCCGTTACACTCTCCACCATCTCCCTTGTCATCTGGCTTTTAAGCTATTTTCTAAAACACAAAAAAGCTATTTGACTGCATAGCTCACTTGCAGCCATTTCTTTTCAGTTGATGACGGAACCCTGACACAAGGATTTACTTCCTATGCCGACTGAAAGAATCAGGAAAGGTAAAGCCTGATTGAAGTAGCTGATGTCATACACCGGCTCAAACAAAGCTGTCCAATTGTCCCACAGCCACATGTTATGCATAAAAGTAACAACCACCAACAGCAACAATGTGTAGGCCGCATGTTTCAGAAAGAAATCATAGTTTCTCCATGTGGAAGCCAGAACAACAGTGGCAGGAATAAACAATAAAAAGTCTGAGAGATGTCCTTGTCGAGACTGCAACACGAAGGGACTGTATTGAAAGAAAAGCAACATCTCACCATTCCATAATAAAAATGGCAGAAAAGTTAAAGTAAAAATCACTAAGCTCATGAGAGGTATGCTCACCTGTCGTTGCCAACCTGCCTTCATATAAGCCTGCCAGAAGTAGATGATGAGCGGGATGACGGCACTCAGTCTGCTACTCATCGTCAAGCCTCCAATGATAGCTACAAGCCATGGGTTTCGTTCCATCATCTTCGTGGCGCCACCTTTTATCTCTATTAGATTGATGATTGTCAACACCAGCAGAAAATTAGTCATCAAGTCACTTCTCACCATGACCTCATATCCATAAGCAGGCGACAGCAGTAGCAGTAAAACAGTATTTAAAAATATCTTACTACCCAAGAGTCTATACACCGTCCAAAAGAAAAAAATGGATACAGCTAAAAAAGAAAGTCCAACATTTCCGAACAGATAAAAAGGAATATGAAACACCTGCCATACTGGGAAAGGCGACCCGTATCCACCCAGATGAGTCATGGCAGCATAAGGATATTCTCCTGCTAAAAGATTAGCTATGAAGTTATGGATGGCAGACCATCTATCTACCTGCAGCGTATAGGGGTCAATCATACACTGGCCCAGCGTGAGAAGTGTCAGCATGATGCCAGTCCCGACAACAGTCCATCGTAGTTTAATCTGAGGAAGACGGGGCAGGCAGTAGAGTAGTAATCCAGCAAAAAGCAAATAGCAGCCACAAGCCACTGAGGCTGCTACACAACCCAACCGCAAGCTATACTTTAGAACAAACAGTAAGTTGATGACTATATATATTACCTTGGCTGTCATGATGGTATAGCTTTTCTCAACTGATGATTATCTGCTTTTTACTTTTTTTCTCCTTAAATATAAACTTCTACGATAGTTCCAGCATGCGGTTGATGCTCTTCACAGCTTCACGAGCAACTGTTTCGTCAACCGTCACAGAGGGTGTTTCGTTCTTCAGACAATCATAAATCTTCTGCAAAGTGTTCATCTTCATATACTCACACTCATTGCAATGACAACCTACTCCACCTTCACTCACGGCAGGCGGCACGGGATAGAAGCGGGTATTGGGACAGGTACGCTCCATTTCGTGCAGTATGCCAGCCTCTGTTGCCACAATATATTCCTGCTGTTCAGTATGTTTCTGAGCATATTGAAGCATGACAGCAGTAGAACCCACCACGTCGGCCATAGCCAGTACTGGCCCCTTACATTCCAGATGAGCCATTACCAGAGCCTGCGGGTGTTGCTTCTTCAGTTTAGCTATCTCTTCTACGGAGAACCGTTCGTGCACATGACAGCCTCCATTCCAAAGCAACATTTCACGTCCTGTCACGCTGTTGATATAAGAACCTAAGTTATAGTCTGGACCAAAGATTATTTTCTCATCCTTCGGAAAAGAGTCAATAATCTTCTTGGCATTTCCACTGGTCACCACCACATCGGTCAAAGCCTTCACGGCAGCCGTTGTGTTCACATAGCTTACCACCTTGTAGCCAGGATGTTCAGCCTTATATTTTGCCAGGTCTTCAGCCTTACAAGAGTCAGCCAATGAGCACCCCGCATTCATATCGGGCACCAGCACCAGCTTATCAGGAGAAAGTATCTTACAGGTTTCTGCCATGAAGTGCACACCACACATCACAATGATCTTGGCATCAGTATTGGCAGCCTTACGGGCCAAAGCCAGTGAGTCACCTATGAAGTCGGCCACGTCCTGAACTTCACCCACAGTGTAGTAGTGAGCCAGTATAACCGCTTGTTTCTGCTGACACATCTTTCGTATCTCCCTACTCAGTTCTTCTTTTTTCAACATTTTATATTAATATATATTCTTATTTTTTATTTAAAAGAAAAAGTAATAATACTGATGATATCCCGTGGATAAGTTGAAAAGTTTTAGTAGAAAAGTTTTTATTATTCAATATCAACACTTTTCATGTACTTTATCCACATATCATAAGAAATTTTTCTCCATGATATACAATAAGATATAAACTTTCTCAACAGTATATTAAGTCGGTGCAAAATTACGAAGTTTATATCTTTTTCCGTTCAATATTTGTGGAAAAGTTGTGAAAATAGAGATAAAAAAATGTGGTTTATACCCTGTTGAGAAGAAATAGATGTATTTAAAAAGAATAATCCATAAGTTTTCCACACTTTTTCAACATAGTTTTCCACAATTCGATTATTTTATTTAATTTTGCAGTTATCTATTCATGATGAACTTTCAGCGATGGCAACAAAGGAAAAAGGTTTAACACCCATGATGAAGCAGTTTTTCGACTTGAAGGCAAAGCATCCCGATGCGTTGCTGCTTTTTCGTTGTGGTGACTTTTATGAAACCTATTGTGACGATGCCGTTGCGGCAGCTCAGATACTGGGCATCACCTTGACCAAGCGCAACAACGGTGCCGGTGTGAAAGGAGACGAGATGGCAGGTTTTCCCCATCATGCCCTCGACACTTATCTGCCCAAACTGATTCGTGCAGGCAGGAGGGTTGCCATCTGCGATCAACTTGAAGACCCTAAGCTCACCAAGAAGCTGGTCAAGCGTGGTATAACGGAATTGGTGACACCAGGTGTTGCCATGAGCGATAACGTGCTCAACTACAAGGAAAACAACTTTCTTTCTGCAGTCCACTTCGGAAAGACGGCCTGCGGTATATCCTTTCTCGACATTTCTACTGGAGAGTTTCTGACCAGTGAAGGTTCTTATGATTATATAGAGAAGCTTTTAGGCAACTTCCAACCGAAGGAAGTGCTCTTCGACCATGCACACAGAAAAGACTTTGAGCGTTATTTTGGAAATCGCTACTGTGTATATGAAATGGATGACTGGGTTTTCACCGAACAGACCGCTCGTCAGAAGCTTCTCAAACATTTCGGCACAAAGACGCTCAAGGGTTTTGGTGTGGAGCATCTCCATAACGGCATCATTGCCTCTGGTGCCATCATGCAGTATTTAGAGATAACGCAACACCCCAATGTTGCTCATATCACTCATCTGCGACGTATAGAGGAAGAACGCTATGTGCGACTCGACAAGTTCACCATTCGTTCGTTGGAGCTTGTCCAGCCCATGCAGGAAGACGGCAAGTCGCTTCTGAATGTCATCGACCGTACGGTGACAGCCATGGGTGGACGTCTGTTGCGACGATGGATGATATTTCCGCTGAAAGATGTAAAGCCCATCAACAGTCGTCTCGACGTGGTAGATTATTTATTTCGCGACCCTGCTTTCAGAAAATGCATAGATGACGAGTTACAACATGTTGGCGACCTTGAACGCATTGTTTCCCGTGTGGCAGTCGGCAGAGTGTCGCCCCGTGAGGTAGTACAGCTGAAGACAGCCTTGCAGGCTATAGAGCCAGTGAAGAAGGCTTGTATGGCAGCCTCCGACACATCTCTGCAGAAGATAGGTGAGCAACTGAACTTATGTGAAACCATTCGTGATCGTATCAATCAAGAGATGCAACCCGACCCTCCACTGTTGGTGAGCAAGGGAAACATCATAGCTGCCGGTTACAACAAAGAGTTAGACGAGCTGAGGGAAATTTCTACCAACGGCCGTGGTTATCTCATGGAGTTGCAGCAGCATGAGGCTGAAAAGACCGGCATTGCCTCTTTGAAGGTAGGCTACAACAATGTTTTCGGCTACTACCTTGAGGTGCGTAACACCTATAAAGACATGGTGCCGGCTGAGTGGGTGCGCAAGCAGACACTGGCTCAGGCAGAGCGCTACATAACCCAGGAGCTGAAGGAGTATGAAGAAAAGATTCTTGGTGCCGATGAAAAGATACAGTCGCTGGAAGAACGGCTCTTTGCAGAACTTGTGACGGCCATTCAGGAGTTCATACCCCAGATACAGGTCAATGCCACCCTGCTGGCACAGATTGACTGTCTGCTCTCTTTTGCCAAGACAGCCGAGGAACATCACTATGTGCGTCCCGTCTTGTCTGATGATTGTGTCATAGACATTCGGCAAGGGCGTCATCCCGTCATCGAGACCCAGCTTCCTATTGATGAGCGCTATGTGCCCAACGATGTATTCTTAGACGATCGCAAGCAGCAGATTATCATCATCACTGGTCCCAACATGGCTGGTAAGTCTGCTTTGCTTCGCCAGACAGCTCTCATCACTTTGTTGGCCCAGATAGGTTGTTTCGTACCGGCCGAAAGTGCTACGATAGGTGTGGTCGATAAGATTTTTACCCGTGTGGGCGCCTCCGACAATATCTCTTTGGGTGAATCTACCTTCATGGTAGAGATGACCGAGGCTTCCGATATATTAAATAATGTGACCCCGCGTTCACTGGTTTTGTTCGACGAGTTAGGCCGCGGCACCTCAACCTATGACGGCATCAGCATTGCCTGGGCCATCGTAGAATATCTCCACGAGCACCCAAAGGCACAGGCCCGTACCCTTTTTGCCACTCACTATCACGAGCTCAACGAGATGGAGAAAACCTTCCGCCGTATCAAAAACTACAATGTTTCGGTGAAGGAAGTAGATGGTAAGGTTATATTCCTGCGCCGACTGGAGCGTGGTGGCTCCGAACACTCCTTCGGTATTCATGTAGCCGACATTGCAGGCATGCCAAAGTCTGTTGTAAAGCGGGCCAACGACATTCTGAAAGAGCTGGAGGGAACCTCCTCAAACATTCTCCAACAGAAAGAGAAATCAGTCTCACAGACGTCCTCGGGCATCAAAGTCTCTCCCGCTGGAGGAAGAATAGAGGGTGCCCAGTCACCCATGCAGCTGTCTTTCTTCCAGTTAGATGACCCCGTTCTCTCACAGATACGCGACGAGATACTGGGTCTCGACATCAACAACCTCACCCCCATGGAGGCTCTCAACAAGCTCAGTGACATTAAGAAAATACTTAAAGGAAAATGAAACCAACAGCCATTCTGCTCTTCCACTGCCAGGACCAGCCCGGCATCATCTCTGAAGTGACCAGGTTTATCACCGACAACCAGGGAAACATTGTCTATCTCGACCAATATGTAGATCGTGAAGACAACATGTTTTTCATGCGCATTGAGTGGGAACTTGACGGTTTTCTCATTCCCCGTGACAAGATAGAAGAATATATCCACACCCTCTACACCCGTCGCTACGATCTTACCTTTAAGCTCTACTTCAGCGACGTAAAACCGCGCATGGCCATCTTTGTGTCGAAGATGAGCCATTGTCTCTACGACCTTCTGGCACGCTGGAAGGCCGGCGAGTTCAACTGCGACATTCCCTGCATTGTCAGCAACCACGAAGACCTGCGATATGTGGCCCTGCAGTTTGGCATTCCCTATTATGTATGGCGCATCAACCCCGACCATTCCAACAAGGCTGAGGTAGAAGCCGCGGAAATGAAACTGCTCAAGGAGCTTAACGTCTCCTTCATCGTCTTGGCGCGCTATATGCAAATCATCTCCGACGAGATGATAGCTCGCTATCCCAATCATATCATCAACATCCACCATTCTTTCCTTCCCGCCTTTGTAGGTGCCAAACCCTATCATCAAGCCTGGGCCCGCGGTGTGAAAATCATTGGTGCTACCAGCCACTATGTGACAGCCGAACTCGATGCCGGACCTATCATCGAACAAGATGTCACCCGCATCACCCACAAGGACACCCCCGACAGTCTGGCACTCAAGGGAAAAGACTTGGAAAAGATAGTTCTGTCACGAGCTGTCACTAAACACATCGAACGAAAGATTCTCACCTATAAGAATAAAACCATCATTTTTAGCTGAACGCTCAGTTTTGTCATCAGAGTAGTAGCTTTTTATAGGTGAGACACCCAGATATCATCCTTTAAAATAACGAGAATAATATTTACAAATTTAAAATATTTTAACGTAAATTTTCCATCAAGCAAGTTGATACTTGCAAAAATCGCTTGTATTTGAAAGAAAGAAATTTTTTATAATTTATTGTAAATCAGTCGTTTATACTTTTATATATAAGCATGCTATCCTGTTACAGCTGATTGTATGCGGCAAAAAAGCCATGGTTTTGGCTCTAAGAAAATATTTAAAATATCAACCACACCAAATTGTTGATCAAAACCAGACAGTATCAAGCAGAAGGTAAGTGATTTGAAAGGATTTTTAAAAGTGACAGAGTTTTCCCTCTAAAGTGTGACACTTTCTTCTTAAAACTCAATGTATTTGGCTTCAAAAATCGGTCATTTTGTCATTGAAACTCGTTGACTTTAGAGGGAAAACTCTATCTTCTTTTTAGAAAAGTAAGTCCAAAAAGACATCCATTCTAAAAATCGGTTTGGGGTAAAAAGATCATCTTGCTTTGTTATATGAAACCAGTATTCTTTGTAATTGCACAAATCTATTGAAATGAGCAAAAATTTTTCCAGATTGAAACTCAGGGAAGTGTTAAAAAAATGATTTATTTTTTACACATTCAGATATTTCTGGTTCCGAGGTGTCGCATCCAGTTTCCCCCTTTCATGCAGATGATGCCGAGTATGACATAGGGAATGCTGAGAATCTGTCCCATGTTGAGTATCATCTGGCTCTCAAATCCGACCTGTATGTCTTTGGTCCATTCTATGAAGAAGCGGAAGGTGAATATCAGGGTGAGCACGAGGCCGAAATACCAGCCGCTTCCAACAGGTTTGGGCTGGAGGAAAGAGGTCTGCTGAGTGTTGGCCGTCTTTTGTTTTCTTGACTTGCTGTAGAAATAGAGCATGACAAAGAAGAAGCAGAGATAGGCCAGTGCCTCATAGAGCTGGCCGGGGTGGCGTGGCAGCAGATCGACACGTTCGAAGACGAAGGCCCAGGGCACATCGGTAGGTTTACCTATGATTTCTGAGTTCATGAGGTTTCCCATGCGTATGAAGAAGCACGAGATAGGAGTTCCGATGGCAATGTTGTCGAGCACGGTCCACACGCTGATGTTGGTTTTCTTATAGTAGAGCCACAGAGAAATCATCAGTCCCAGTGTACCGCCGTGGCTGGCGAGTCCCGCATAGCCTATGTATTTCCAGTCGCCGTCGGGCAGGAATCGGATGGGCAGCAACATCTCGATGAAATGTTGTCCGCTGGAGAGGAAGTAGTCGGGTTCGTAGAAGAGGCAGTGGCCCAGTCGGGCTCCAATGAGGATACCGAAGAAGCAATAGACGAAAAGCGGGTCGAAATATTCGTCCTTTATTTTCTGGTCATGATACAGCTTTCTGATGACGAAGTAGGCTGACAGCAGGGCTACAAGCCAGCATAGTGAGTACCAGCGTATGGCAAAGAATCCGAGGTTGATGGCAATCTCGGAGGGATTCCAATAGATAAAAAGTTCAGAGTTCATAGTTTATACATTAAATCTGAAGTGCATGATGTCTCCGTCTTGCACGACATAGTCTTTACCTTCGATACCCATCTTTCCGGCTTCGCGCACGGCAGCTTCTGAGCCGTATTGTATGTAGTCTTCATACTTGATGACTTCTGCGCGGATGAAGCCTTTCTCAAAGTCAGTGTGGATGACGCCGGCACACTGGGGTGCCTTCCATCCACGTTTGTAGGTCCATGCCTTGACTTCCATTTCACCGGCTGTGATGAAGGTCTGTAGGTTCAGCAGTGCGTAGGCCTTCTTGATGAGTCGGTTGACACCGCTTTCCTCCAGTCCTAATTCCTCAAGGAAGAGCTGTTTGTCTTCGTAGCTTTCCAGTTCGGCGATGTCTTCCTCGGTCTTGGCGGCAATAATCATGCTCTCGGCCCCTTCTTCAGCAGCTAAGGCTTCAACCCTCTTGGTGAACTCATTTCCACTCTTGGCGTCGGCTTCTGAGACGTTGCAGACATAGAGCACGGGCTTGGCGGTGAGCAGGAAGAGGTTGCGGGCAGCGTCTTGTTCTTCCTTGGTGTCAAACGCTACGATGCGCGTATTCTTACCCTGCAGGAGAACTTCCCTGTAGGCGTTGAGCACTCCTGAAAGCACCTTGGCGTCTTTGTTGCCGGCAGCAGCAGTCTTCTGGACTTTGGCCATCTGACTTTCGATGGTTTCGAGGTCTTTCAGTTGCAGCTCGGTGTCAATGATTTCCTTGTCGCGTATGGGGTCGATACTACCATCGACGTGAGTGATGTTTTCATCTTCAAAGCAACGCAGGACGTGGATGATGGCATCGGTCTCACGGATGTTGCCTAAAAACTTGTTGCCCAGTCCCTCTCCCTTCGATGCTCCTTTCACCAGTCCGGCGATATCAACGATTTCGCAGGTGGCCGGCACAATGCGTCCAGGATGTACAAGCTCAGCCAGGCGGGTCAGTCGCTCGTCGGGAACGGTGATGACGCCCACGTTGGGTTCGATGGTACAGAAAGGAAAGTTAGCAGCCTGTGCTTTGGCACTCGACAAACAGTTGAACAGTGTTGACTTACCCACATTAGGAAGTCCCACAATACCACATTTCAAAGCCATTTTTCTATTTTTTAATTTTAGGGTGTATTCTGTAAATTTGATGTGGGGATGTATGGATACATCCCAAATAACAATCTGCAAAGGTACAATAAAAAGTTGGATTCAGCAAACGAACTATGTACTTTTCAATGACGAAAGAATATTATATAAGTTGTATATAAGTTGTATATAAATTGTATTTAAATTTTATTAAATAAGTTAAAGTTTATGCTTTCAGTAATGATTATTATAAAAAAAAATTTTACTTTTGAATTTTGCTTATAAAATAAGTATTGCGCAAGCGTATAAAAAGGTACATGTGTGTAATAGGGTTTGAAGCAAATTTCATTTTCACACAACTGAAAATAATAAATAAAAATTACCAGATATGAAGACGAATATGAGCTTGTTTAGTTACATCATTCGACAGAAGAATTTAAGTATAAGAAAACATCAAACTGATTTTTTACGACATGGCAGCAGACTGCTTTTTATATTGACCCTTTGGATAGTCGGTGGATTATGGGTGACAGCAAGTGCTGATGACTATGTTCATGTGATGCTGGGTTCGGCCGACGGTGAAGGTCGCCGGCATGTGGTGGCAAAGTTTGTCCGTACCGATACCAAAAACAACGGCCAGTTGGAAAATGGTCAGAAGTCACCACTCGTCTCTACGCACCGCTATTGGAAGGCAGCCACCGACAATGGTGACGGCACTTTTACCATCAGCGACACATCGGCCAGCAACGAGATAGCAGAAAACGCCCAGCACTTCCCCGACGGTGCCCACGTCTGCTATGTAACATACGACGGCTACGATGACCGCCTGTTCACACCAGAGTCGGACGCAGAGTCAGATCCCCACGTGTTTCGCATCATGCTAAACGGCAACGATAAGTATCTCTTTGCTCAGACAAACGGTGTTTTTAACACGTCAAACAACAGCTATACAAATCCCGACTGGTGGGTGCTGGTGGGCGACCCCTACTGCTTTGAGTTGCGACCCTATTCGCAGAGAACAAGTTCCGGACAGTCTCTGGCACTGGTAACATCAGATAACAGCGACGACGGAGCTTTTGCCGACGGAAACTATTTTAAGCTCTTTTCCCGTAACACGACGCGGAAATACAACAAGTTTATGATGGTGAATCATGGAGGAATGCTCTCTACCCGAGTCAACCAATATCAGTCAGACAAAACCACAGCCATGAGCTCAACTGAAAACAGTTCAAACTCGCAGTATCTGAACTGGTATAATGGAGCAAACACCCTTCGCTCGTGGCACGCAAAGAGTGACGGTTGCTGTTACTTTTTCCGCATCGATCCAAATCATCTGATTTACAGTTTTCATATCATAAACAGCAGTGGAACGCAGGAGGCACTGATAGAAAGCAACGAGACATGGGGAAAAAATAACCAGACGTTGCCCGTTCATGTGAGAAGTCCGTTTGCCAACAACTATCACCTCTACCGCGATGCTGAACGAACCGACGAAATCACTACGGCATCATCGGCCCAATATAAAAGTTACATCGATCTGATGCCCAACGATATCTATGTCACCTACAATGTTGATGCCACCTTCCCGGAAGGAAAAACTACACACATCCGCCTTAAGAAAAAAGGAAATGACGAAAGCTGGCTGTCGGTAGCCAATGGCGATGACGAGATAACGATTGCATCCTATGAGGCGGGTGCTACGAGGTGGAGAATCATCGGCACACCCTACAATTTAAAGATACAATCCAAGGATGACCCCACAAAGTATATTGCCGCCCCGACCGCCCCATACAACACTAATACAACGCGAGCCAAACTTCTAACAGAGGCTGACGACGGCAATAACCGTAACTTTGCGGTACTCTGCTCCAACAACTCAGGCAACCGTTTCACCTTCTTCGTCAATCGGGGAGCAACCACCCCCATGACCATGTCGGAGCGTCCCAATCTTGGTGTAAAAGATAAAATGACAGTTGTTGAAAACTATTCCTTCGCTTCTATCAACGGATGGCAAGACTATATAGCGCAAATCAATATAGAGGACGGAACAAGGTACAGAATAGTCACGCTCGACCGGACGCATGTTGCCCTCACCTATGTAAGGGAAAGCGATGACACCACATTCGGACTCCCCGAAGAGGCAAAAAGTCCTTTGGCATCAGGGTGGAAATATTGGAAGACAGCATCTGTCGTAAATGGAAAATACGTTCTCTCCAACGAGGTTACCACCTATGCCGAAGTAGAAGGCTTGGAAGAAGTGTTTGTCACCTATACCTACGACAATGCCTCTTCGCCCGTTGACCTTTCAGGCAACAAGTGGTATCAGATAAGAATTGGTAAAACTGCCCCCTACCACTACTATTACAACAAGACAGGACAAAACCGTCCATACTACACGGGGACAGACGGAGAAGATGACAGTACAGACTTCCCCTATCTGTGGCACTTCACAGGCGGAGACCCCTACGCCTTCTATGTCTCCAACTATCGCTACAACACTGAAAGAGGTGACGGAGCAGAATATCTGCTGAAAGCCGGTGATAGGAAGGATGCCTATGGTCGCATCTTCAGCAGTTTCCAGCGGGCCGACGGTACACCTCACATCATGATGCAGCACGACGGCTTCTACCAGCTGATAGCCCTTTGCTTCAATTCGGTGGAAGGTTCTACTCCCTACACCTATTGCGTAAGAGGTAATTCCGGTAACAGCAACGACTACTATTCCTTCTACATACCGACAGGCAGCCATTTCTATGAAACGAACGACCACAGCCATCTGACCTTTAAGGAAGTGCCGTTCTTCAACTTCCACCTCACCACTCATGGCGGCAGCACGCTGCCAACGGTCACCAATGCCCATCGTGTGGATGTAGCAGAGAGCATCACCCTGCCCGAACTGTTACAACGCAAATACATAGACAGCTACCGCTACTATACCGACGAAGAGCTGACCCAGGAAGTCACTACCTTCAAGGATGCCTATGAGGCTGGCCACACAGACCTTTATGTTGATTACACCGTGGGTACACTACCCTTCGATGTATGTACCACTGACTTCCTGCATGCCCGCTGGTATCGCTTGAAGGTAGAACGGGCAGCCTACTCCCATCTGAATACTTCTAACAATAACTTAGAGGGCGGACCCAACGGACTCTCCAACACAACGTATAGTCACGACTACCAGTATGCCTTCTTCGGCGACCCCTATGAGCTGCGCCTTGTGAACCGTGAAGGAGGCGAAGGTAATTTTCTTGGTGTCTCTGCCACACCAAGTACAGGTGAATCCATCATTCCCCGCACCGATGGAAACACCGTGTGGGAGCTCGTGCCCGATGGCCTCGGTGCCGATGAGTTCCAGCTGCGTGCCTTCGGTACGGCCCATACAACGCCCTTCTATGCTTCCAACCTTGGCGGAAGTGCGAAATATGCCAGTTCGTCGCCTATGATAATGGCTGTGGAGGCTATGCCCACCCGCACCTATACCTACCATATCATCGATAATGCCGGACGTGAAGCCATCCGTGGAGAGGAGACTCAGGATATCGGCACACCCATCATCTTCGACAACCTGCCGTCGAATATTGCCAGCCCCTACTTGAGCGATGAGACCATCACCGGCTATCTCTCAGCCACTGATTCTAAAAACAAATCCTATGGGAGAATTGTCTATAACCTGACAGGCTTGACTGAAGAGACACCCTCTTCTGACGCTCATATCTATATCCGATACACCACAAACCATCTCTATGACAAACCGCTCAACCTTGACGGCAGTGGCAGTTACAACATCAGACAAGTCAAAACCGGCTCTTTCGCCTATGCCACAAATGCCAGCACCTTTTCCTACAAGGAAGAACCTACTGTAAGTGAGAAACGCAGCAAGTCCTATGTATGGGTATTGGAGGGTAACGACCCCTATGCCATGCTGACCAAGAATATTGAATATAAGAATACAGCTGAATACATGGCAGCCAACGGTGTGAAAGAAGGAAAATACTTCAAGGTGACCTTCAGCAATGGCAAACCCAACTTTACACTCACCGACGTGGGTGCCGACCCTGCCACCTCTGCCAACCCTGCCTCCTTCTCCATCCTGTTAGCCCCATCCACACCGAACAGCCAGTTCCATGTCAAATTGGTTTCTGCCATGGAAGACGGAAGCATCTCTCCTGGCGAAGAGGTTGAATACGTGAAAGTCGATGCCCCTATCACCTACTACATTGTTGACAAACAAAACAAAATTGTCATTAAAGGCAGCAGCACCTCAGGCGACCTGAAGGTGCCGGCCGATATCAGCAGTCCGCTGGTTGGACGCTATCATTTCTACAGGCACAGCGACTTCAATGTCGTTGGTGACACCTACACCCTGAAAGGCTCAGCCGAGGAGGTGAACAACATCGGTGAGATGCTCCACGAACCAGACATCTATGTAACCTATGACATAGGCAAAGACATTTATGCTGATGAAAGCCGCTCGCGCACTGTTCCTACCTATAAGTTGCGATTCCTTGACGGTGAAGAGTTCTACCAGGAAAACGGTAGCGACGACGTGATGACAACCAAGCGCAAGGCTATCTATCCCTACAGCAATGGTGACGCGGCACTCTATGTCTATGGTGAAGCGCGCTGGAAGCTGCAGTTAGAAAGTGGTGCTTCCACACGTTCACGATGGCTATGGTATTTAGAGAGTGAGTATAAAGACCCCTACCATGTGAAGATTTCTTCATACCAGATACAGACACAGACACAGACAAAGAATCCAGGCGATACGATCAATTATCATTCTTACTTCCGCACCTATGTGCCCGAAGGATATAGCGAGATTGTAACAGGCGTTACCAACAATAATCCATCGTCACTGGCCGACGGAGCCCCAACGGAATACATGGTGCTCGGTACAGTTGGTCATGGAAAACTGGTTACCACACTGCCTGTCAACAAGGTTGATGACCAAACGGTGGCTTCTCGTGAGGTGGTGAACAGTTTTGAGCAATACTGGAAAAACAACCCCACGGTATGGAATATCCTTGAAGATGCCGGTAAGGGCATTGACGGCGTACAAGATGTCACCTATGTACTTTCTGCCAGCCAAAAAGCAGAACTTGAAGCTAAGGGCTGGCACACCTATGAGACATGGGCCAACTCGGCACCCTGGTCTTCTGATTCGCGTGCATCCAAGAGCTTTAAAAAAGGCAACCACTGGTTCCAGACTGTCGGTATGGGAACAGGAGAGTTTGCCTTGGAGGAAACATCGCTCAGTGCTGTACTCGTATTGCTTGACCGCCACGGATGGGAAATAGCCCGCTTGAATCTTCCCAACGGTCCAAGTGACGTAAAGCGTGCCGAGTATTACGCGGCGCTGAAGAAATACAACAGTCCGATGGTCAAGCGCTATCACTACTGGAAGACGGGTTCAAAGATTCCCGGATATCATAAGTTTGAGGTCTCTGACTATGCTGTCAACGCCGACGGAACGGAATATACCTCTGAGACCTTGGGAGAGCTCGACTACGAAACAGGGAAGGGATCGCTACCCGACTATGCCCTGCAGGGTAAGGTGAAAGACATGAGCCGTGACTGGTATGTTACCTACGATGTGAAGGACGAATATGAAAACAGCTACAAAGGCGCTGCAACACAGAGTGCCACCCTTGCTTCAGCCTATCTTATCAAGCAAGACGGACAGTATGCTTCCACTACCAACGGCAACGACCTGACCAAGGTGGCGGCTCCTGCCAGCTATGGTGATATTGCAGACGGCATGATGTGGTATCTGCGGCCCAACTTCAATATAGACCGAGAGATGGGCTATCTCTACTCCACCGACCCTGAACATCAGGAAGAGGCCCTCACTCAGCAGGAAACAGAGATTGAAAACTTCAACGAAGGGCGCAACGGATTCGACCCCTATAACATTCAGATTCAGAACAAGAGCTACACCAGCCGTTTCCTGACAACCAACGCCACCGACGCACAACTGGTTTCAGGCAAATGGGAGAGCACTTACTCTTCACCAGGTGCCGTCAGCCTTCGTCAGCTGGAGACACGCATCAATACAGAGGGTGACGACCAGGCACCGGTGAAAGTCACTAATGCCACCTTCATGGTGGTTGACGACGGCAACGGAAACATGCGCCTGATGCCCCGCTTCGATCATGGACATGTCATAGAGTCTCTCAGCTTGGTAACCGACACGGCAGCTGCGGCTCCAGCCAACGACACGTCGAACCCAAAGACCTTGCTGCTGGCTCACCCCGCCATCTACACCTACCACATCATCAACAAAGAGGGATATGAGGCTCAGAGCTACAAGTGCAGTTATTACGACACCGGCTCCTTTGAAATCGATGAACCCACTCATTTCCCTGATTACCTGAAAGCTGTCGGTACAACGAACTTCCGGTTCTACGACATTGATGACTTTAACCCTGAACTGGCATCACGCAACATCTTCCGCCTGAAGCCCAGTCCTACACCGCTGACCACCTTTGCCACCTATGGTAGTCAGGCTGATGTATATGTGCTCTACGACCTGTTGGCAGACAAAGCCGACCCTGAAGATAGTCCACGCTCTGTCGCTGACTATGGATTCGACGGTAACACACTCTTCAATATTGCTCTCAGAAAAACAACTGACAGCAACCCCTTCTATCTTCAGAACGATGATGGAACCATCAGTGCTCCTGAGCAGACAGCCTCTGATGTCGCCGCATCCATTGTGGCTCGTGATGAACTGAAATACGTTTGGCGCATCAGTGCCACCAACGGCGACCCCTATAGCGTCAAGGTCTATTCTTATAAGAACAACGAGGAACCCCTCGGAGCCGACGGCTACAATCAGGCAACGGCCCTGGACGAAACACAGGCTCACAACACCTTTGTCTTGACAAACTGGGACAGTGCTTCCGGCAAGTTTGAACTGATGACGACAAACTCTAACGATGGCAGCAACAACTTTGCCTACCTCACCTTCTCGGGCGATGACATACAGTTGGTTCGTTCTGAAACCCGACAGCACAGCAACACCGTGGCCAGCAACGTGGTAGGATTCACCCTCAAGCCTGTCACGCTGACCTTCACCTATTACCTCTATGACCTCTCCGGACACCTGACCCTGAAGGGTACCAACACCGAGGCAGGGGCTGTGCCGGAACTGCCCGACTTCATGAAGAGTCCGCTCGTCAAGCAATACCATTACTGGAAAGACGAACACATGTATGACGAGTTAGCTTTTCTCTCCAATGCCTCCAGCAATATTATCTATGTAAGCTATGAGCCTTATCCACTGGAAGAGGCTATGCTGAAACTCGATGGAAGCAGCAATTACAACATTTTCAACAAAAAATGGGGAGATAGATGCTACAATATTGACAATGACGGAAGTAATGGAAATAGTTATATACCCGGCGAAAACATAGAACGGCGCGAGAATTACTATTATTTCCAGTTGCATGGAAGAAAGGTGAACGACGACTTCGACCCTTACGATGTAGCTGTATATATTCCACAGAAAAAAGAGTATTGGCGTAAGAATGACTTTGACATAGCACGAAAAAATATAAATAATATAATAAATATCTATCGCACCAAAGATGCTGACCCTGACCGCTTCATGATACTCAATGGTGATGGCGACTATTATGAAATCATGAGTAAGAAGTATCGTGATGGTACCTATTATCCTGACAATACGGATATATATCACTATGTTCAATACCAGTTAAAGACATGTGCCAATCCTGAGCATTATGGGGCTGATTTCGGACATAAGGGTGAAAACATACAGTTCTGCTTTCAGCCAGCCTATGATTATCATGTAATCAACTTGCAGGGCAAGGAGGCTGTGACAGCCAACGAGGGACGTC
>CAMNOK010000017.1 GCA_946546825.1 uncultured bacterium | reverse complement strand
TTGGATTATTTTGAACATTGTTGGTGCTTTAAGGCTGGCTGGTGGCGGTATCAGGAAACTCCGAAAAAAGATGTCTTTTGTCAACACTTTTTTCCAGATTGCAAAACGACGCTGTAAAGATTTTTTAGTTTCACTACCGACCATAAAACTACTTCAGAAACAGGTTCCCGATAAAGAATTCTCTTTTCTAAAGTGCATTCAGTCTAATGGCATGGAAGAAAGAAAAATAGCAACCATTGCAGCTTGAAGGAAAACTTCAGGCTAAAATAAATTAATCTTCCAGAAACGCTTGTATTTCTCAATGATTCTGAGTATCTTTGTCGGAACAAACCAAAAATCTGATTCATGGATATTGAAAAAGAAAAGAACATCGTCTGTATGCAGCCGGGGCTCAGCACTACGCTTGGCATGGAGTTTATTTCTACTCCCGAGCCCGACACCTGCATGGCCCGCATGCGGGTCGATGAGCACAATCGACAGCCCTTTGGGTTTCTGAGCGGTGGGGCGACGCTTGCTTTGGCTGAAAATCTGGCCGGTATCGGGTCGATGGCCCTCTGTCCGGGAAAGATATGTGTGGGCGTCAGCGTCAATGGCAGCCATGTAAAGGCCGTTATGCAGGGCGACACCGTGACGGCCTATGGACGTTTGCTGCACAAAGGTCGCACGCTTCACCAGTGGCAGATAGATATCAAGAATGAGGCCAGTGAACTGATTTCCACTGTTCAGGTGACCAACTATGTCATAACACCCAGAGGACATGAGTAGCTTTGCCTGTTATCGCTTTCCGCATGACAATCGCTATACCAGCCTGCAATTGACGGAAGGTGAGCCTGAGGAGCTCAGCCGGCTGGAACAACTCAACGGACGGCAGGGCTTCGTGATGGCCCCCTTTTCAGTCACAGCAGATTGTCCGATTCTGCTCTTTCCGGAAGAGAAAACCCGTAAGACGCTGATCCCTGTGCCAACAAAGCGGCCTTGGGAAGCACAACAGGAACCGTCTGTCGCACTCGACAACACAGCTACATCATTCGACCATCCGAGCTCAAAGGATAACTATCCCTTTGCCCGTTTCCATCAGGCACTCTGTGAAAGGCGCTTCTCTAAGCTTGTGCTGGCCCGAACGGAGGAGTTGGTGGCAGCAATACGCCAGCCCCAAGAACTCTTTGAGGAAGCCTGCGCACGCTATCCCCGCATGTTTGTAGCCTTGGTGTCGGCACCACGTTGTGGCACTTGGCTCATGGCTACGCCGGAGGTGTTGCTCAAAAAATCTGTCTCTTCCCAAACGAGTCAGGAAGAGAATGTCTTTGAGACCATGGCCTTGGCAGGAACGATGAAGCTGGAGGGTGAGCTGTTGGAATTTGACAACCCCTCTCAGGAAAAGGTTCAGCAAATCAGGTGGAGTCAGAAAAACATACAGGAGCAGCGCTATGTGGCCAGCTACATACACGAATGTCTGAAAGATTTCGCCACGTCTGTTGACGAGCGGGGGCCCTACACCACTCGAGCCGCCAATCTTGTTCACCTGCGCAGTGACTTCCGTTTTATGCTCCGTCCCGATTGTGGTATAGGTTCTCTGCTGGAAGCTTTACACCCCACACCGGCTGTGTGTGGCCTGCCCAAGGAAGAGGCCCGTGCGTTCATTCTCGACAACGAGCCCATGCCCCGACGTTACTACAGCGGCTTCTGCGGACCGCTCAACGAAGCCCTCTACGTCTCTCTGCGCTGTGTGCAGATAGAGGGTGACCATTATCGTCTTTATGCCGGAGGCGGCTTGCTCTGCGACAGTGTAGAACAGCAAGAATGGGAGGAGACGGAGGCTAAAATGCAAACGATGAAACTATGTATAGCAACAAAGAGAATGTGAACATCCTGACAGCCTTGCTCGTCAGATATGGTGTAGGTCATGCCGTGGTATGCCCCGGCAGCCGTAATGCTCCTATCGTACATAACCTTGCGGAATGTCCTGATATCGAGTGCCATCCCGTCACCGACGAGCGGTCGGCTGGATTCTATGCCCTGGGCATAGCCCAGGCCACCCATTTTCCCGTGGCCGTGTGCGTTACCTCGGGGTCGGCATTGCTCAACCTGCTGCCAGCCGTGGCCGAAGCCTTCTATCAGCATGTGCCGCTGGTGGTGATCTCTGCCGACCGGCCGCAGCAGTGGATAGACCAGCTCGACGGGCAGACACTTCCCCAACCCGATGCCCTCGGGCGCTTTGTAAGGCATGCCGTGTCGTTGCCATTGAAAGCAGTGGGCGAACAACATTGGCACTGCAACCGCCTGGCGAACGAAGCCTTGTTGGCGTGCCGACAGGGGGGCGAGGGTCCTGTGCACATCAATGTTCCCATCGACGAGCCGCTCTACACCTTCACCACACCCCACCTGCCCGAAGAGCGAATGGTGCAGATGGTTCAGCCTGGGGTGAGTGTACAGCAGGTGGCATTGTGTGTAGAGGATTGGGCTAAGGCACACCGTCCGCTCGTGGTTGTGGGGCAATGCTCACAAGAAAAGCTGATGATAGAAGACTTCCACAGCATTATCCCCCATGCCGTCGTGCTCAACGAGGCACTGAGCATTGGCTGCGGAGCCTGCCATTTCGACGAGCTGCTCGCCACGGGAGAGATTCCCGACAATATGAAACCCGACTTTGTGCTCTATCTGGGCGATGTGTTGGTGAGCAAGGGCATGCGTCAGTTCCTGCGCTCGTTACCGGACGTGCCCGTGTGGACTGTGAGCGAAGACGGCATGCTGCACGATGTTACAACAAAGATGAGTGGAGTCGTAGAAGGAAATCCCGGCGAAGTACTCACTGTCATTGGCAATGAACTCTCGCTCCGTGCCAAGCACAAGGTGAGTAAATTTATTGATTGGTGGGATGAACGGTTGGGCGAGATAGACGAAAAGATAGAGACTTACCGTGCGCCTTTTTCTTCTATGAGTGCAGTGAGCATGTTGGCAGAGCAGGTCAACGAACTTCCGTTCAGCTATGTGCATGCAGGCAATAGCTCGGCTGTGAGACTGGCCAACATCTATGTGCCCAGATATGTTTACTGCAATCGCGGGGTGAATGGCATTGAGGGCAGCCTTTCCACTGCGGCAGGTTTTTCACTGGTGGTGGGCGAACCGGTGTTCTGCATCATTGGCGACCTGAGCTTCTTCTACGACAGCAATGCTCTGTGGAACCAACATCTGTACGGTAACCTGCGCATTCTGCTGCTCAACAACGGCGGCGGCGGCATCTTCGAGAAGTTTGAAGGATTGAAGCAGAGCGCTGCCCGCGAAGAGTATGTGATGGCAAAGCATAGTACCTGTGCCCAGGGGCTGTGCCAAAGCTTCGGCATAAACTATAAGAAAGCCACAAACAGCATTGAGCTGGAGCAAGGAATCGGCTGGCTCACAACCCTACACGACACCTCCGAAGCAGAGGGCCGCCCGCTACTCTTGGAGGTCGTTACCACCACCGAGAACGATGCCAAAGCCTTGCAGGGGTTGCTGGCCACACTTTAACCCGAAAACTTACTCGTCGCCCCCCTCCTCGAGGCTTTGGTGGGTGGGATGAGTCAGAACAAGTATGAGTGGGTGCCGGTTTGTAGGAAGAGGAGCGTCATAAAACATATCGCTGCCAACCGAGAACTGATTCGTTACATGCAGGTTAATATTTGAAGCTGGAACCGCCGAGGAACTCGCGCATGATGGAGGTGGGCGGAATCTCTTTATCGCTCACGGGAATGAAGTAGTGAATGAACTTTAGCAGCCGGTGAGCTTCGGCATATTCCGGACAGTTCTTCGGAACCGACGTGAGAATAATCTCAGCATGCGTTCGCAAAACGGCAAACTCAATGTTCAGTGCAGAATTGAACATTACGTCGGCCGTTTCCTGGTAGGGGAAGATCCACAGGTCTTCGGCCCGGCACACGTTTTTCCATTGCCGGATGGTTTCCTGTGCAGTGAAAGCCCCCTTGTTGTAGTCGCGGATGATGCGGCGCAGCAAGCGGTTGTCGCGCACGGGTATCCAGTTGTGGTCGTCGAGCGAGATGCTGGTAAGTGCCGATATGTATATTTTGAACTTCACCTCGTCGGGCAACTTGCGGGTGAGCTGTGGGTTCAGGGCGTGAATGCCCTCAATGATGAGCACCGTGTCGTTGGCCAGTTTCAGTTTCTTTCCATTCCACTCGCGTTTTCCCGTAACAAAATTATATTCGGGCACCTCCACGCGCTCGCCCTTCATCAGTTTAATCAGGTGGTCTTCCAGCAGGTTGTAGTCAACAGTTTCAATGTTGTCGAAGTCATAGTCGCCGTTGGGCAGCTTGGGTGTATCTACGCGGTTCACGAAATAGTCGTCGGTAGAGAAAGACAGCGGGCGCAGTCCGCATGCCAGCAGCTGAATGCTCAGTCGTTTGGTGAAGGTGGTTTTTCCCGAGCTCGACGGACCGGTGATGAGGATAAGCCTCACTGGATTCTTTTTGCGGTGGTAGCGGCGGTCAATCTCTTCGGCAATCTTTACAATCTTTTTTTCCTGCAGGGCCTCGCTCACCTGAATCAGTTCCGAGGCATGCCCTTTCAGGATAGCCTTGTTTACGTCGCCCGCATTGGAGAGCCGCATGATGATGTCCCATCGAGTCTTCTCGGCAAACATCTCATAGGTCTTGGGCATATCCACCTTTTCGGCCAGCTTGAGCGGGTTGTTCCAATCGGGGACACGCAGGAGCATACCGTCGTGATAAGGCTCCAGAGCCCAGACTGTCAGGTAGCCGGCAGAGGGCACTAATGGTCCGTAGTAGTAGTCGGCGGTGTCGCCCAGCATATAGTAGTCGCTGTATATCTGTCCGCTGGTTTCCAGTAGTTTCACCTTGTCGGTGAAGCCACGTTCGGCAAAGATGCGGATAGCCTCTTCGTTGGTGGCTTCAAAACGGCGGAACGGCATGTCGAGGTTGACAATCTCCTGCATGCGCTTCTGCGTCCTGACGACGTCTTCTTCGGTCAGTGCCTCGTTGCCTTTCTTCTTGAAGTTGCAATAGTAGCCACGGGAGATGGTGTGTTCCACAAAAAGCTTGGAACCGGGAAAAAGGTCTTGTGTGGCCTTATAGAGAAGAAAACAGAGGGAACGCACATAGACGCGGTGGCCGCTTCCCTCCCGTGCATCCATGAACTCTACGTCGCGGTTCTGAAAAAGCCGGAACTTCAGACCCTGCGAGGCGTTGTTGACTTTTGCCGACACGACGGGGTAGGGCATGTTGATTTCATCGGCAAACTCTTTATAGACATCAAGCAGTGAGGTGCCTTCCGCAAAGCTTTTGGTGATGCCGTTGTTGATGCAGCGGATTTGGAGCATAAGGTTATTGAGCTTTTTTTGTTTCTGACGGCAAAGATACGAAATAATCATTGTCTATCATCTAAAATTCATAATTATTTTTGTAATTTTGCACGATAAATCAAATACAACTTCAATGAAGATGACAACAAGAGAATGGAAGAAAATAGAGGGCTTCGACTTTCAGGAGATCCTCTTTGAGGAGTATCACCACATTGCAAAGATTACCATCAATCGTCCACGCTATCGCAATGCCTTCACGCCCCTGACGACGTGGGAGCTGTCGCAGGCCTTCAACTACTGTCGTGACCGGCTCGACCTGCGGGTGGTCATACTGACCGGAGCTATGTCGGAGGTGCCCGAGGGCAAGCAACTGGCCGACGTGAAGCATGCCTTCTGCTCGGGTGGCGACATGCATGTGAAAGGGCGCGGCGGATATGTTGATGAAAGCGGAGTGCCCCGTTTGAGTGTGCTCGATGTGCAGATGCAGATACGCCGGCTGCCCAAACCGGTCATCGCCATGGTCAACGGTTATGCCATCGGTGGCGGTCATGTGCTGCATGTCATGTGCGACCTGACCATCGCCTCTGAGAATGCCATCTTCGGACAAACAGGACCGAAGGTAGGGTCTTTCGATGCTGGCTTCGGCTCGTCTTACCTGGCCCGCATGGTTGGACAGAAGCGGGCCCGGGAGATATGGTTCCTCTGCCGGCAATACACCGCCCGGGAGGCTGAGCGCATGGGCATGGTAAACAAGGTGGTGCCCATAAACCAGTTGGAAGACGAGTGTGTCGATTGGGCTGAGACCATGATGGAGCGCTCGCCGCTGGCCCTACGCATGATCAAGGCCGGGCTCAATGCAGAGCTCGACGGACAGGCTGGCATCCAGGAACTGGCCGGCGATGCCACCATGCTCTACTACACCATGGACGAGGCACAAGAGGGCGGCAGGGCGTTCCTGGAAAAACGTAAACCCGACTTCGACCAATATCCCCAGTTCCCATAAGGACATACTAATAAAGTAACTATGTTATGATGTCTAATCCCCTGTTAGTATGTCAAAAATAGAAGTTATACTGTCGCAGCGGGTGCTGCATTTCCGTCAGCCGGCGGGAACCTCGCGCGGCACTTACACCACTCGCCACATCTGGCTCATTCGTTTGTCTGACGGTGAGCGGGTGGGGTGGGGAGAGTGTGCACCGCTGCCCGACCTGTCGTGCGACGCCCTGCCCCACGACCAATATGAGCACACGCTCCGGCAGATGTGCCAGAAGCTGGTGGCTACAGGACAGATACCCTACGCCGACCTGCGCCCCTATCCCTCAATGCTCTTCGGACTGGAGACAGCCTTTGCCTCGATGCGCGGCGAAGCCCCCTTCGACGATGCCACACCCTTTGCACGGGGCGAAGCAGGCATCCCCATCAACGGACTGGTCTGGATGGGTACCTTCGAAGAGATGTATCAGCGACTTCAGGAGAAGCTGCAGGCCGGCTTCCATTGCGTGAAACTGAAGATTGGCGCCATCGACTGGCAGCGTGAGACGGAACTCCTGCACTTCATCCGACAACACTTCAGTCCCGAACAGATAGAGCTGCGCGTAGATGCCAACGGAGGTTTTTCACCCACCGATGCTCTTGAAAAGCTTCGTCAGCTGGCCCTCTACGACATCCACTCCATAGAGCAGCCCATCCGTCAGCACCAGTGGACGGAGATGGCGCATCTCTGTCGCCAAACCCCTGTTCCCATTGCTCTCGACGAAGAGCTTATCGGCGTGAACAACCTGTGCGACAAAGTCCGACTCCTGGATACTATCCACCCACATTATATTATATTGAAACCTTCGCTGCATGGCGGTATGGCGGGCTGCCGGGAATGGATAGCCCTTGCCCGAGAGCGAGGCATCGGCTCCTGGATAACGTCGGCCTTGGAGAGCAACGTCGGACTGAACGCCATCGCACTCTTCGCAGCCCAGCAGTATCAAGACCTCACGCCTATGCCCTGTCAGGGACTGGGCACCGGCCAGCTGTTCACCGACAACATACCCATGCCCATCGAGATTCGTGGAGAACAACTCTGGAGAAAAAATAGGAGTAACAATGCTTCGTAAAAGATTCCTGTCACGAAGCGATACCCACTATCAGAAGTATAGAACTTAAGAACGTTGAACTAAATAAAAAATGAAAAAATGAAAAAGATTAATTTGAAAGTAGTGTCGTTGTTACTGTGCGGCACCCTGATGTTTACATCGTGTATAGGGTCATACTCCCTTTTCAATAAGTATGAAAACTGGCAGTGCCACATGACTGGAAATAAATATATCAATGGTATTGTGGGACTCGTCCTTCAGGGAATCGTAGCACCCGTCTGCCTGACCGTTGACTGCCTCGTGCTGAACACCATCGAGTTCTGGAGCGGTAGCAACCCACTGGCAGAGAATACCCGGTACGTCAAGGGAGAAGACGGACGCTATTATGCCGTGAAGACCACCAAGACGGGATATGAAATCAAGTCACCCAACGGAGAAGTGACATATCTCATCCATGACGCCAAGGCCGACTCGTGGACCATGAAACAGCAAGGCGTGGTGAAGGAAATCTTCCGCTTCAATGCCGACGGAACCATTCGCGCCACACTGAACGACGGCCAGACCATCACCGTCACCAACGACCAGGCAGGCCTCGACCAGATCCGCGAGGCCGTCAAGGGAAACGGAGTGCTCTACGCCAACCGATAACGCATAAGACAGAAGAGCAGCAGATCGGCCGCATTCTGTGGCACTACACCACTGCTGGCGGGCAGTTTATCAGCGAACGCAGTTGCTGCACTCCCTGATGGTTATTGTCGAGCGCTTCCAACTCCCTCAGGTAGCGCTCGGCATTTTTTTCGTCGCCCATGCCGAAGAAGCCCAGTGCCAGCATATATTTGCAGTGTATGAGGTTCTTGAAGTCCAACGATTCATCCCAGATGAGCAGGTCGGGCAGCGACACGGCAAAGTAGTCCACAATCTGCTTCTCGAAGATATGTTGCTTGCCGAAGTTAATGAGCTTGTAGAAACGTCCGTTAGCCTCACCTTTCCGTCCGAGTTTCAACAGAGCCATGCCCTGGTAGAATATCTTGTCGGGTTTGGCATCATTGTAATACATGGCGGCAGCCGGTTCTTGTGGCCCGCGGGTTGCCACTTCCCAACATCGGCATGCCTCGGCCCTCAGCCCCTTGGCATCGTAGGCAACACCCAGCAGGTAGTAGAAGTCGTTTTCCTGAGCACCGTACAGTTTTCCCTCGCCAAGATGGTGGGGATAGAGCAGACATTCGTTCAGTAACTCCACGGCACGGTCATAGTCGTTACTGGTAAGAGCCTGTTTGGCCAGTTCAACCCTCGCAATCTGATATTGCGCTGGAACCTTGCCTTCGCCCCCCTCCCAAGGATGAAACTGATGAGAGTCAAGCTTCTGCATAGCTTCCTCGTAATGCCCAGTCTGGTTGAGGAGGGTGATCTCTTCCAATATCAGGTCATCGCGACGTTGGATGAGATGCGGAAATCTTTGCAGGAGGTCCAGCCGCTCTTGGTGTGGATGATGGAGTCGCTTGCGCAGTTGGTCCAGTTCCATCAACATGCGTGCATCGTCAGGTGCAAGCAGAAAGGCACGTTCCATGTATTTCAGTGCTTCTTCTTGTCTGTTTTCTTTGTTGAAGCGTCCGAGAGCCAGATTACGCCATACAGTGGGGAATGTCGGATTCAGTTGAGCTGACAACTCCCAATTCTTAATGGCAATGTCATACTGGCGGGCAGCATAATAGAGACAGCCCAGCAGATAGGGAGCATGAGCATCGGATGGGTTCTTTTGTTTGGCTGTTTCCAAGGCGATAACGTCTTCTGGTCGGTTAGGGAAGCAGTAGCTCAGGTCGCTCTTTGCAGCCTTGTCATAGTCTCCCATATAATAATAGGTCATGGGCGTCACGGCATTTTCGCTGATGGCTATCTGCCAGATGTCATGGGCCTCTTCTGTAAGACCGGCGGCACAGTAGTCAAGGGCCAGTTCGTCATAGTTCTGACTACTCTTTCGAAGCAGCTGCTTCAGTTCTTCCAGTATCTTGATGGACTCTGTCTGATTGATGTCAGCTGTGAGCAGAACTTTCTCGTAGCGGCAGCCGTAGTTGAACTGGTCGAACATCAATGATTCGTCAATCAGTGACAGGGCTTCTTTTGTGCGTCTTAGCTTGCGTAGGATGGTTGCTTTTAGGGCGCGTGCCTTGTGGTTGTGCCAGTTGTTATCCAAACAACGGCAAATCTCATCCAGGGCATCCTCGTATCGGCCTTGTGCCACACTGATTTTTGCTGCTTCAAAGTAGCCGGCATCAGCCCAGGCTTTGTTCCATGTTGATTTCCAGAACAGTTCATAAGACTCGTCTGCAGCCTTTGGAGAGAGGGTAGCGCTGAAACTCTTGTATTTCAAGGCGAGACCCAAGTTGTAGATGGGCTCTCCATCGTAGGGATTCGGGTTGCGTTTCTGTGACAGGCGTACCGCCTTGCGGAGAAATTCTTCAGCCTTTGAAAAGCGGCCTTTACGGATATACCACAGTCCCATAGCGTTCAGACAGCGAATATCATTGGGATCCCGTCGCAGGGCTTCTTCGTAGTAGTCGGTGGGCAGCCAGGTGGCATGCCTGTATTGCTCCAGATGCTGTCCGGTGAGGAAGAGTTGCTCGTTGGTCTTGGTTTGTTCGGGGAGCGAGGCGGCCTCCGCACTATCGGGAATCGGACGAATGTTATCCGTCTCGGCATGCCAGGAAAGCACTTTACGTTCACCATAGACAAATGATTTCATGATGTCGAGAGTCAGTTCGTCAAACTGGGCATTTCCAGTGTGGACTGTCTCAGTCAGGACTTCCTCGGGAGTTAGCGTCAGAGCTTTGTTATAATATATATCACCATTGTCGTTCTTGAGTAAGATGCGCACATCCTGTTTCGATGTGGCAAACACTTTGAATGTGACATCTCCCTGCTCTTTCACAAGAGCAGGAGAGATGTTCACAATCAGGTCTTTCGTAGCCTCCTTCACCACACCCAGCTCACGGTAGGGCATAAAATATTGTGTGAAGTGTTTCTCCTCGTAAGGCATAAGCCAGGTGAAGTCTGGCTGGTTCTCGGTATAGACACCAGCCATCAATTCGATGTAGGGTCGAAAGATGCCCTTTTTATCTTGATCTGTTAGGTTTCTGTCCCAGGCACGTCCAAAGTCACCGTTGCCCCAGGTCCACTGTTTCTTGCCGGGTGAGAAGTGGTGGCTGGCCACATGTAGCATTCCGGCCTGTGTGTCATTTTCATAGCCTCCTTCGAAGTCGAAGCGGGAGTTCACGGCCATGTAAGAAGTCGGTACGGCGATGTTCTTATAGTTAGAGATATCCACACCTGCAGAATAGTCCATCTTGTAGTAGGTTCCCGTGGCAATGGGGAATGATGATACAGCCCGCTTTCCATGGTCAAAGACGGCGTTTACGTCGGGTGGAAACACGCTCTGGTATTGGTCGTTTACTTCTACGGCCGGGTTGGCCCACCAAAGGAAGGTCTGTGGCACGTCAGTGCGGTTATAAACCACTCCTTTGATTTCCAGATAGGCACAACCCGGACGCAGGGTGAAACCTGCCATGCCCTTCTGATGGAACATCTTCTCCATCTCACTCACCCAGACGGTCATACTGCCATCTTGGTTTTCTTCAATATAGGTATCCACGGGCATGTAGGTAGAAGGACGATGGTGTTGAGGCCAGTTGAACTCTATACCACCGCTGATCCAAGGACCCACAAGTCCTACCAGGGCAGGCTTGATGACATGGTTGTAATAGACAAAGTGGCGTTGCTTGATCTTGTCGTAAGCCATTTGAACACGACCACCCAACTCGGGCAGCACCATTACCTTGATATATTCGTTCTCTAGCCAGACGGCCTGGTATTCCTTGTCCACTTTCTCGTCGCTGATAGACTCAATGACGGGATAGGGATAGACCACGCCGCTTGAACCCTGATAAACGCGTTTCTCCAAAAACATCGGGCTCTTCTCTGCTTGACCTACCTCGTAGGTAGGAATTGTCACGGTTTCTCTCCAGGCTTTTACCATTTCTTTCTCTTTCTTTATATTGTTGTTTTGTGTTGTTTCGTCGTAACACGTTTTTTTATTCATGTGTCAGTTCTTTCTCCAACTGCTCCAGACTTTTACCCTTGGTCTCCGGACAACGGTGGAACAGAAATATGAAGGCACAGAGGCAGATGGTGGCGTAAATCCAGAAGGTGCCGCTGCTTCCCAAGGCTGAATTCATCGATGGAAATGAGAATGTCAGTGTACAGCATCCCACCCAGAGGGCGAAAGTGCAGGTTGCCATAGCGATGCCCCGAATGCGGTTGGGGAAAATCTCTGCTAACAGTGTCCAGGTGACAGGCCCCAGTGTCATGGCATAGACCGAGATGGCTGCCACGACGAGAGCCACCATCAGTATGCCAGTAGTGCCTAAGAGGTAGCAGGTGCCTAAGGTTAGATATATGATTCCCAGTCCGCCAGCACCAATCAGCATCAATGTTCGACGTCCCCACCTCTCCACAGTGTAGAGAGCAACGAAGGTAAAGACTACGTTGGCTATGCCTGTGATGACGATATTGATAAACATGCTGTCAACATCGAAGCCTGCACTGACAAAGATTTCCTGCGCATAGTTGAAGATGACATTGGTGCCACACCATTGTTGAAACACGGCAATAGTTAGTCCCAATACCAGTACACCGCGATATTTCTTTGTTCGGAACAGTTCGCCCAGACTGGCTTGTTCAGACCGTAATTCCCCGTTTCCTCCTCGTTTTAATTGTATGAAAACTGGACTCTCCGGAATGAAGAAGCTCATCACAAGGAACAAGGCAGCGGGTAGCGTCTCCGCCCAGAACATCCAGCGCCAGCCCCATGCAATATCCCATGTCAGATTTTCTGCAACCGACGTATCTCGGGCCAGCAACATGTTGACAACCTGTGCGGCCAGGATACCCAGCACAATGGTCATCTGGTTGAGGCTGACCATGCGTCCACGAATCTCTGTCGGGCTCACCTCGGCAATATACATGGGTGCTAAGGCTGAGGCAATGCCGATGCCAACACCACCAATGAAGCGGGCTATATTAAATAAGGTAAAGTCGTTAAACAGACCTGTGGCAATGGCAGAGACCGTGAACAGAACGGCAGAGAACGACAACAAAGGCTTTCGTCCAAAGCGGTCGGCTGCAGCACCTGCTATCATGGCACCTATCAGACAGCCAATCAAGGCTGTCGTCATGGCGGTGCCTTGTAACAGAGGGGAACTGGTTATACCGAAATATTGTTCATAGAATGGTTTGGCTCCGCCAATGACCACCCAGTCGTAGCCGAAGAGCAGACCGCCCATGGCCGACACCAGACAAATAAAGTAGATAAATTGCTTGTTGAAAGTCTGCATGCTCTATGTCTTCTGTTTTCAAATCGATTGCAAAGGTATGGTAAAAATACGAACGTAATATGGACAAAACGACTGTTTTGTATAGACTTTTTTTCGTATCTTTGCAGCGAGTTATCTATAATGGGAAAAACGATATGTTAAGCAGAAAAGACGGATTTCAAGGGGAACGCTCGGTGATACTACCGCCTTGGGTGGTGGATATGGAGGCACAAGATCCCCTGGTAAGCAGTCTCTACATCACCGATATTGGCCATTATCCGCAGGCCAAGTACCATCATCGTGTCAGAAAAATTGGCATCAGCCAGTATGTGCTTATTTACTGTGTTGACGGCAGTGGATTTTATAGACTGGGTGACAAAACCTATGAGGTGAAACGCAATCAGTATTTCATTCTGCCGTCTGGTGTTCCTCATGAATATGGTGCAACGGAGGGAGAGAAGTGGACCATCTACTGGGTGCATTTCCAGGGAGAGCATGCGGAGGTCTTGGCCGAAGGTGCTCAGAGGCCTCTCGACGTGAAACCGGCTCTGAACTCTCATATCAGCGAGCGCAACAATATTTTTGAGGAGATGCTGGCAGCGTTGCGTTTCGGAGAGAATATTGAAGACCTGCGCTATGCGTCTTGTCTGCTCCATTATTATTTGGCATCGCTGCGTTATCTCCGGCAATACCGTAGCACTGCCCGTTATGAGAGTGAAGATTCTCCGCGCTCGCTTGCTATTGACCGCTCAACAGGGGTGGTCGATGCGGCTATCCACTATATGAAGGAAAACATGGAGCGGCGCATTACCCTGCAGGATTTGCTTGACTTTACGGGTTATTCCACGACTCAGTTTACCACGCTCTTTAAGCGTCATACGGGTTATAGTCCAATGTCTTATTTTTTGCGTATGAAGATGGGTTATGCTTGTCGTTTGCTGGAGACCACTGACCTGCGTGTCAACGAGATTTGTTTCAGGGTAGGCATTGAGGACAGTCTTTATTTCTCGCGTGTTTTCTCAAAGGTTATGGGCCTGTCGCCCAGTGCCTACCGTCTGTCGAAAGGCGGGTGCAGTGGCGGATGATGACGGCCGGGGTCGTGCGAGGCAGTGTATGTTGCCGTTAGCCTTGGGGTGTGGGGTTAGAGCCTTTCTACGCGTAGGTTGCTGACGGTGCTCTTAAACTTTCCCGTGCGCTGCAGGGGGAACATGAGCGTCTGCACATACTTCATGCGGGCGGGGGCGGCATAGACGGTAGGCATGAAGGGTGTGTTGAGCCGGTAGGCTATCTTGTTGGCGGTCGAGATGGCAACAACGTCTTGTGTTCTCAGCACCTGCTGGCGGCGACCGTTGACCAGGAGGCGCGTTTCGGCATTGGTACCCTCGATGGCAATGTGAAGGGTGCCAGACGCGGGCAGTGAGAAGTTAAAGGTGTTCAGGTAGCCGTCGCGGGCAAAGGCCAGCCGTCCGGTGAAGGGGTCAGAGAGATAGAACACGGCATTGGGGCTCTCTGTGAAGACGGTGCCGGGCTCTTCGGGGGTACAGCTGATGTCGAACGACACGCGGTAGTCGTAGCCGGCCTCCAGAGGTGACGGTTGGAGGGTGGCGGGCTGCAGGCTAAGGGGGGCGTTGGGTGTGAGCGTCTCCTGTGTCATTGGCTCTGCAGGCAGTCGTCCTAACTCGTTCACGCCGGGTGCCTCGCTGAGCTGCCGGCAGCGGGTCTGGAAGTCGGCCCAGGGCAGAGAGGTCTTCTGCCCGGTCCAGCATTTCACGGCCATGGTTTGCATGGCGGGCATGATGCGGTGGTGTATGTCCTTGGTGCTGATTCCGTTGCCGGGGTGGTCGTTCCAGACGGCAAACATGCCACCCTCTATCTGCGGGTCTTGCTCCTGGAATGTCTTGTTGCCCATGACGGCGGGTGTCCAGTGCTCATAGAGGTACTGGCAGTTCAGGTAGTCGTTGTAGTAGCCGGCAGCGGGCACGATATAGACCATTGCGTCGGGGATGGAGACCAGCTGATAGCCCAGTGCCTTCATGTCGTCGGGCTTGGCGTAATCGTTGGACCAACAGCTCATCAGCACACCTTCGTGGCGCACGGGCGTGACGCCCTTGGCATGGGTGAGCGACCCCCAAAGCATAGGTTGTTTGCCGTAACTCTCCACGAGGGCCAGGTAGTGGTCGGTAAAGGCGCGAAACTGCTCCGTCAGTTCCTGGCGGGCATTGGAGTATTCGTCGGTGCCGATGTTCACGCGTGGGCCGCGGAAAACGGGCTCCGTGCCTGAGAGATACTCCTTGAAGAGGTTGTCCATGAAGGGATAGACCTCGGGGTTGGAGAGGTCGAGGTGGTCCATACCAAACTCTGCGGAGCCCAGCGACGGTCGGTAGTGGGTGAAGGCCAGGGCATGGGCGGGGGCGTCAATCTCGGGGATGATCTCCACGCAGTAGCTCTCGGCCAGCCGCTGCAGCTCCAGAAACTCGTTCTTGGTGTAGCTTCCGTCCCTGGCCGTCAGGCCGGGGTAGGTGTCACACTGTAGGCGGAAGGCCGATTGCGTCTTGCTCCAGTCATCGTCGAAATATTTCTTGAAGCCGTTGTCGTTCAAGTGGAGCTGCAGGGTGTTCATCTTGTAGTAGGCCATGACTTTCACCAGCTGGCGCAGGTAGCTCATGGGGATGTATTTGCGTCCTACGTCGAGGAGCAGTCCGCGCAGGCGGTATTGCGGAATATCGGTCACCGTTCCCCGGGGTAGCTGTCCACCGCTGGTCTCCATGAGCTGTAGCAGGGTGCGCGTGGCCCAGAATGCGCCGGTGGCAGCAGGAGCCTCGACGCAGATGATGTCGCCCAGAACGATGCGATAGCCCTCGGAAGGCATGTTGTCGAGTTTCTTCGACTCGAAGACCACGTCTCCCCTCCTAACTTTTCCGGAGACCAGCGCAAATTGTCTGCCGTTGACGAGTTTCGCATCGCGGACGAAAGCCTGTGCGGCAGCCTTCATGCCGGGCGACTTCACGACAACGCGTCCACTGGCTGCTGTGACACCTGTGCCTCCGCTCCACTCGGTCACTTCTGGCACGGTGAACGGCTTCTCGTTGGTCTGTGCCCACAGGCTGACGGCAAACCAACAGATTGCTGACAACAAAAATATTCTCATAGGTTTCAAGATGAATAGATTGTTCATGGTTTCTTTTGAATGCAAATATACGAAAAATCTGAGCAAGCGAGAAAAAACAGAATGTTTTTATTTTATTTTATCAAAAAAACATTACCTTTGTGGCCAAAAGATGTTAAGAATGAAAAAGATTTGGATGATATGCCTGTTGGCATGCTTGGTGATGGGCTCGGTAGCTCAGACGGAAAATCCGCGCGGCATCTATAAGATGATTACGCTTACGGGAAAGGTGGGAGAGGTGAAGGCTCCCTTCGACCAATATAAAATCTGTACTGACAGTGTGACACTGCTCCTTAGCATGCAGGGCAGCGTGTTTTCTATTAGTGACACTGATCACCAGATTCTCAATTACACCGGTGACCAACCCAAGGATGAGAACGACAAGAGCACACTCATCTATGACAGTAATGCCGATCACTTTACTCTGAAGTGGTGGAGCGAGAACCCCCATCATCTGCATTTCCCCAACAAAGGCTGGTGCATAGAGAAATATGAGGCCAACCAGTACTCAGAAACCGGACGATGGGCCTTCAATGCCCTGACAGCTGTACCGGCTTTCGACAAAAGCAATCCGCTGCTTGGCACATGGCGCGTTTTAGGCGATGTAGATGAGTTGCGCGATGTGAAAACTGCCTTGCCAAAACTGCTTGAAAACTATGAGTCCAGCAGGTATTCCAACACCTTCTTTGTCTTTACGCCCACCACCTTCGCCTTAGTTTTGGTGAATCGTGGAGGCGGTGTGGCCAACCCTGTAGAATACGAGGGGAAGAATGCCTATAGGCTAAACGACAAGACGTCCTTGAAAGTCAAGTGGCTGACCAAAGACCGCATTGCCGTGGAGGAACGCATTGACTACCGTACAGACTGGAAAATACTGGAGCGTGTCACCGACGGACACACCATGCTGAGCCGCATTGCCAGTCGGAATATTTCACGGAGATAGCCGAAGAATTTTTAGGAGAAGCATGTTTCTTTGCCAATGGCGTGTAACAAGAAAGCAGTCCGTTTGCAGCAATGACACTGGAAGATTTCTTGAGAGAATGGCATGACGGTCGGGAGCAACTGTTGGTACACACCAGCGGCTCTACAGGTCAGCCGAAGCCCCTCTGGGTGGAGAAACGACGCATGGAAGCCAGTGCACGGATGACGTGTCGTTTCCTGGGCTTGAAGAAGGGAGACACGGCCTTGCTCTGTCTGCCACTGGACTATATTGCCGGCAAGATGATGGTGGTGCGCTGTTTGGTGCAGGGCCTTCAGCTTACCAGTGTGGAGCCCTGTGGGCATCCGCTGGCAGGGCTTCTTGCTCCTTCTCAGATAGACTTTGCTGCCATGGTGCCGATGCAGGTGTGGAACAGTCTGCAGGTGGAAGAGGAGCGCAATAAACTTCGAGAGATACGACATCTTATCATTGGCGGCGGCGCTGTCGATGCTTCTCTGGCCCGCGAGCTGGCCGACTTCCCCCATGCCGTGTGGAGCACCTACGGCATGACGGAAACCCTCTCGCATGTGGCCCTCAGGCGACTGAGCGGTGCAGGGCGCACAGACTATTATACTCCTATGGAGGGTGTGGAGGTGAGGCAGACCGATGATGGCTGCCTGGCCATCAGAGCTCCTCACGTCTGCGAGGGGGAACTGCTGACCAACGACCGCGTGGAGCTGTGGAACGACGAGAGCGGACAGGCACACTTTCGCATCCTGGGCCGTAAAGATAATGTCATCTGCTCGGGAGGCATGAAAATTCAGGCAGAGGAGGTGGAACAGAAGTTGCGCCAGGTGATGGACATACCTTATTTAATATCGCGTGTGCGCGATAAGAAGTTCGGCGAGCTGGTGGTATTATTGCTGGAGTCTTCCTCCCCCTTGTCGGAGGAAGAAACAGAAAAATACAAGGCACTCTGTGCGAGTGCCTTGCAGAGGTATGAACGTCCGCGCCTCGTGCTGAGTGTCGGAAAACTTCCGTTGACTGAGACCGGAAAGCCGGCCCGTGGCGAGGCTGAGCGGCTTATCGAAGAGCTTTCACACCGCGGTGGGTAGGACGCACGGGGCGGATGGTGCCATCAGCATTGAACTCCATGCGGTCGATGCAGACTTCGCGATGGAAGCCCGGACCACTCTCCCGATCCAAAAACTTTTTGTTGATGCGGTGATAGACGATGTACCAGTCGTCGGTGCCGGGAATCTGAAGCACGCTGTTGTGGGCCGTGCCGTAGATTTCGTTGGCTGGGTCCTGAATGAGCACGACGGGCTGGTCTGCCACCTTGATGGGGCCCAGGGGGCTGGTGCTCGTGCCGTAGGCCACATGGTAGTTGGCAGCTCCTGTGTCATCTACCGACCAGAGAAAGTAATACAGCCCATTGCGCTTGAAGACATAGGGTGCCTCGCGGTAGGCATAGTCCTGTAGGGTTCCGCCATGAGGTGTCATTCGGGTGACGGTCTCTTCCTTGACGGAGAGCATGTCATCGTTCAACTCTGCCCCCGCCATGTAGCCGTTGCCCCAGTAGAGATAGCTCTTGTGGGTGTCGGGATCGGTGAAGACATCTACGTCGATTTGCTGCCCATTCTTTTGACCCTCGGGACGCTTATCGACGATGGGGTGCCCTAAGTCTTTGAATGGACCTTCCGGCCGATTGGCCACTGCCACGCCGATGGCTTTGCCGTGTCCGGTCTCACCACTGAAATAGAAGTAGTAACGGTATTGCCCATCTACAAGTTTCTCTTCGATGGCCGGTGCCCAGGCGTTACCGCTGGCCCAACGTGTGTCGCGCGGCAGGTTGAGGTTCATGCCCTCATAGCGCCAGTTGGTAAGGTCGGCAGAGGAGAAACAGGTGAAGTAGGAACCGCCCCAGCCGGCCACGCCGTCGGTGGTGGAATAGATGTAGTAGCGGCCGGTGAGGTTGGAATACATCACCTCCGGGTCGGCATGGAAACCCATGAGGATGGGGTTGCCGCTCCAGTTTTGAGCCATGAGCTGCAGGCTTGCGGTCAGCAGCAGGGTTGTCAGCAGTTGTTTCATCTTCATTTTTCTTTTTTTCTTTACTTTATTTTTTTACATTATTCATCCTTCTCTGATGAAGTCGAGGGCTTCCATTATTTCTTCATCAGTGGCCGTCTGGTTGATGCGTATGTCACCCACATCGGCCAAGAGGGTGAAGTTGATGATGCCGGCCGTGTTCTTCTTGTCGTGACGCATGAGTGCCAGCAAATCCTGATAGTCATCGCAAGAGATGGCTGGCCTGCCATAGTAGTTTCGGACGAACTGAGTGGTCTGTCGCAGTTTGTCGGTGGGGAATTCTGCTTTGATGGTACTCAGGTAGAGTTCACCAACCAGACCGTAGGCTACGGCATATCCGTGGAGCAATGGCTTTTTGCGGGAGAGTGACAGCGACTCGAAGGCATGTCCCATGGTGTGGCCGAGGTTGAGGGCTTTGCGCAGTCTTTTCTCGTAAGGATCTTGGCTGACTATTTGTTCTTTGACCTGCACAGAGGCCTGCACCATATTCTGAAGTCGGGATAGGTCGTGGGTGGCAAGGTCGAAGCCGATAAGCTCGGCCCAGTGGCGGTTGTTGCTGATGAGTCCGTGTTTCAGCATTTCGGCATAGCCAGAGCGTATGTTCTCGTCATCAAGAGTTTGCAAGAAGATAGTGTTGAGGATGACGAAACGTGCTTCGTTGAAGACGCCAATCTCATTTTTCAAACCGCCGAAGTTGATTCCGGTCTTGCCGCCAACACTGGCGTCAACCATGGCCAACAAAGTAGTGGGGATGTTGATGAAGTCTATACCTCTCTTGAAGGTGGAGGCAGCGAAGCCGCCTAAGTCTGTCACCATGCCGCCACCCAGGTTGAACATGCACGAGTGGCGTGTGGCACCGTTTCTTTGCAGTTCGTTCCATACATGGGTGAGCGACTCCAGGTTTTTGCTGGTGTCGGAATTGCCAATGGTGATGAGACGGGCTTCCTTCAGTCGATAGAAATTCTTGATGACCGGCCAGCAGAACTTGACTGTCTGCGTGTCGGTCAGCACGAACAGTCTGTCGTGTTCACATTCGGAGATGGCAGTGGCCAGTTCGGTCTGCAGGTTTCTTGAAAAAATAATCCTTTGTTCCATAGTTGTCTTGTCACATGAATGCACACAAAAGACATTGTGAGCAATGATCCCGCTACAAAGGTATGAAATAATTATGAATTAAAGAATGTGGGCCGCTATTTATTTTATTTTGTCATTAAACCTTTTTATTTCTTTTGCATCCAAAAGATGGAGTGGAGCTGGAAAACTTTTTGTAGCAAATGAGAAAAACTTTTCTACTGCTGTTGCTGGCCATGTTGTCGGTAGTGGCACTGGCCCAGGAACGAAAGATTACGGGCATTCTGATAGACAAAGAGAGTAAGGAACCTGTGGAACTGGCAACCTTACAGCTGCTGAAGACCGACAGTACCTTCGTGGGAGGTGCGGTCTCCAATGAGAAGGGCGAGTTTGTGCTGCAAGCTCCCGAGAACGGCAAATATCTGTTGCGCATCACCAGCGTGGGCTATGAGACTTCTGTGAAACGACTGGAGATGGTGGAAGACCATAATCTGAATATGGGGAAGGTAACCATTGTGACTGACGCTGTCATGCTGAAGGAGGCAACGGTGACGGCACAGGCCTTAAAGGTTGTTGTCGTAGAAGATACCTTTGTCTATAACTCTGCAGCCTATCGGACTCCGGAAGGTTCTGTCGTGGAAGAACTGGTGCGCCGCCTGCCCGGTGCACAGATTGACGATGACGGCAAGATTACCATCAATGGTAAAGAGGTGAAAAAGATAAAAGTTGACGGTCGGGAGTTTATGACCGGAGACACACAGACAGCACTGAAGAACCTTCCAACCAGCATCATTGATAAAATCAAGGTGTATGACGAGAAAAGCGACCTCTCACGCATCACCGGCATTGACGATGGCAATGAGGAGACGACCCTCGACTTCGGCATCAAGCGCGGCATGAATAAGGGAACGATGACCAACATCGACCTTTCTTTAGGTACTAAAGACCGCTATGCGGAGCGTCTGATGGCGGGCTTCATGAAAGACAGGGTGCGCGTGATGGGCATCGCCAATGCCAATAACGTGGGTGACACAGGGTTTGGTGGCGGACGGGGAGGCAACTTCGGTCGGGGACGCAACGGACTGAACACCCGCAAGACGGCCGGAGTGAACCTGAACTATGAGAACAAAGGTGTACTGAAAATGGATGGTAGTGTGCGTTGGAACCATAACAACTCCGATGCACTGTCGAAGACCTCGGCCGAGAATTTCGTCTCACGGACAGGGTCTTTTTCCAATCGCATCAACCAGAGCTACTCACGCAGTAACTCTTGGAATACGCAGATGCGCTTCGAGTGGACGCCCGACACCATGACAACCATTTCTTTTCGGCCCACGGCCAGCTACTCTACCAACGATGGTCGGTCGTGGAGCAACTCAGCCTCTTACAATGATGACCCCTACAATTACGGGGTGTTGGATCCGCTTTCAACGATAGGAATCGCCACTTTGGCAGCTGATAGCCTGATGGTGAACTACCGTTCCAACAGATCGATGAACTACAGCGACAACAAGCGGATAGGAGGCATGCTGCAGTGGAATCGCAAGTTGAACTCCAAAGGGCGCAACATTACCTTGAGAGTGGATGCCAACTACAGTAGCTCCGATTCTAAGTCGCTGTCAACAAACAATGTGCATCTCTACCAGGTGAAGACGCAGGCCGGTGCCGACTCTACCTATCAGACCAACCGCTACAATCTGACGCCATCTAAAAATTATGGCTATACGCTGCAGGCAACCTACAGCGAACCGTTGTGGAGAGCTACCTTCTTGCAGTTCAGCTATAAGTTCAACTACTCTTTCTCGCGCAGTGACCGCTCCACTTACGACTTCTCCAACCTTGGCGAGGAGTTCTTTGCCGACCTCATGCCAGTGTATGGCGGATGGACGGCCTACCTTCAACGTCTCTCCACGCTGGGCAACCCCTATACCTATTATTATGATACTGACCTGAGTCGTTTTTCAGAATACCAGAACTATACGCATGACATCGAGGTGATGTTCAGAATGATTCGCGAGCACTTCAACCTCAGTGCGGGTATCCTGCTCAGACCCCAGAAGTCGCATTTCAAACAAAACTATCAGGGCCACAGCACAGACACGGTGCGTATGGTGACAAACTTCACGCCGACCCTCGACTTCCGCTATCGTTTCTCTAAGGTCAGTCAGCTGCGCATCAACTATCGTGGAACGACTTCGCAGCCGTCTATATCACAACTGCTGGACATCTATGATGACAGCGACCCGCTGAACATTTCTCGCGGTAATCCCGGACTGAAACCTTCGTTCACCAATAATCTGAGCCTGTTCTATAACAATTATATTCAAAAGCATCAGCGATTTGTCATGGCCAACGTGCGGTTTTCTACAACGAGCAACAGCATCTCGAGCATGGTCACCTATAACGATTCTACTGGCGGACGCACCACACGCCCAGAGAATATCAACGGCAACTGGAACATTAATACCTCTTTTGTCTTCAATACTTCTATTGACACGACGGGTGTGTGGAATATCAATACCTCAACAGACTACGGATTCTCTAACCATGTGGGATATGTTAGTCTGAACAGGACATCTTCGTCGCAGAAAAACTACACTCGTACACATACTGTCAGCGAGCGACTGGCAACCAGCTTGCGTCCGCAGTGGGGAGACTGGAACACCGAGTTTGAACTGGATGGCTCTGTGCAATATACCCACTCACGCAACCACCTGCAGAGTCAGAGCAATCTCGATACCTGGCGCTTTGCCTATGGTGGCTCTGTTCATATCACAGCTCCTTGGGGAACCAGCCTGTCTTCAGATATGCACATGAACAGTCGGCGAGGCTACAACGACAAGTCGATGAATACCAATGAGCTGATTTGGAATGCTCAGCTGGGACAGGGCTTCCTGAAGGGAAAGCCGCTGACGGTGACTTTGCAGTTCTATGACATCCTTCACCGTCAGAGCAACTTTAGTCGTACCATCAATGCCATCCAGCGCAGTGACACGGAGTATAACTCCATCAATTCATACGCTATGCTGCATGTCATCTATAAGCTCAACCTCTTCGGAGGAAAGGCAGCCCGACAAGGTGAACGTGGCGGTGAACGTGGCGGCGAGCGTGGTGGTCGCGGTGGTCGTGGCGGCTTTGGCGGACCCGGTGGATTTGGTGGTCCAGGTCGATTCTAAATGAATATGATATAAACCAGGTATCGGGACACTTTGAACAGACTATCCGGACACTTTGAACAGACCATCCGGACACTTTGAACGGGCCATCCGGACAAGTTGTCCGGGTCATCCGGACAGAGTGTCCGAGCCATCCGGACAAAGTGTCCGGACCCCCTTCGGACAAGTTGTCCGCCCCCCTTCGGACAGGCAAACTCCGTTTAATGCTTCATTCATAGTGTTCATTCATCATTCATAATGCCTACTGCTTAATGACTTTGGCTTGGGAGTATTTACTTCTTTTTTCGTCTCACTTTTTCCCCATTTTTTCTTCCTTTTTTGAAAGAAAAACTGCGTTTTAAGAAATATTAACTCATTTCCTCACAATTTCCTCACACCTCACAAAGCCTTTGTTCATCGGCTTTTCAGCTCATGGAATGAGGAAATGAGGAAAAAATTAAAAATAAAAATTTCTGAGTGCGCGCACGCGCGCGCGAGGGCTTCTTTTTCGCTCTGCGCACGACGACGCTTTCATGGCTAAGCGGAGAAAGAACATCCGAAGATGAATTAGCAGTCAAAGATGCAGTGCCATTTTTGGAAGCGGGCGACGCCTTCTTGTCCGAACTTGGCAAGGCTGCGACAGGCCTGCTCGAAGGTTTTTTCTTCAGTGAGGCGTGTTTTGGAAAAGAACTTGTCGGCATAACAGATGAGTTCTTCCTCTTTGGTTTCCGGCATATAGGGTTCATCGGTTCCGTTGTCAAGTGGTAGCGGCAACCGCTGTGTTGCAATCTCGGAACGGGTGATGCCGGCTCCGGTGTGGCGCTGGCAGACGCGGGCTATCCTTTCCAGGTCTTCCTGAATCTCCGGGGCTTGAAAAGAAGCTGAAGTCATGAGCTCTCTCACCATTTTGGCACCCATGATGCCGTGACGAATGTAATGTTCTGTGCCATGACAGTGGATGCCGACGGCATCGCAGTGAATGATACCGATGTCGTGAAGCATGGCAGCGGCCTCAAGGAAGTTGGTGTCGAACCCCATCTCTGGGTGGCTCTTGGCAATGTGCAAGGCCTTGTTGGCAACCTGCCTGCTATGTGTAAGGAGGATATGCCGCAAGGGCGTATCCTCCTTATAATAGAAGTCTATAATAGACTGATAATCAATTGTGTGACTCATATTTTTTTGATGGGCTTATTCCTGCGGGCGTTCAATGTAGGCAATGACATCACCCTTGTTGAGCTTGGTGCCCTGCTTGGCATTGATTTCAACGAGCTTGCCACCCAAAGCAGCGGGAACGGTGACGAACTCGCCCCAGGGTGCCATGATGTAGCAGAAGACATCACCTTCGTTGTATTCCTTACCGATGAACGGCTCGACCGTGGCAACTGCCTCACCGTCGCCACCAAACTCCCAGAATATCTGCCCCTTGACAGGTGCCACGATGGCGTCAGCCTTGGCATGCTTGAAGGCACTGAGCTCCTCGGGAGAGAGCTTGGTTCCCAAGGCAGCATCCTTGGCTTTCTGCAGGTCGGCCAGGAAATTCTTCTTGGCTTGTCCGCTCTTGTAGTTGCGATATTGCTCGGGGTGCATGGCCAGTTCCCAGAGTTCTTCGTCGTCCTGTCCATAGTCCCAGCCGTTTTCGTCCATCTCCTTGCGGAAGTCATCAAGGGCGTTGGCCAACAATGTGTGAGGATCGGCATCAGTGAACTCGCGCCCCTGCTTCTTGGCAAGCTCCACGATTTCTGGAGCCAGCTGTCCGGGCACCTTACCGCTCTTTCCGAGAATCATACCCCACATGGAGTCATCCATCATTACAAAGCGGCCCTTGCCCTGTTCCATGGTGAGGAGGTTCATGAGTGCAATGTTCTTCACATATTGTGAGAACGGGGTGACCAGTGGTGGATAGCCCACACGCGGCCATACATATTCTACTTCGTTAAACAGGCGTACAAGCATGTCATCGGTACTGAGCTCTGCCTCGCCCTTCTTGCGGCGCAGGTTGTTGATGGTGCCCATAATGCCACCGAGGTCGGCCATCATGGAACCCATCATGCCACCCGGCAGACCGCAACCCAACAGGAGGCTGGACATGTGCTTGTTGCCGGGGTTGATGAAGTAGCCGAGCCAGTCATCAATGAATTCCTGAGTCATCGAGCGTGCCTTCATGTATGCTTGCATGTTGATTTCGGGAACATCGAAGCCTTCGTTCTTCAGCATTGACTGTACGCTGATGACGTCGGGATGAACCTTACCCCATGACAGGGGCTCAATGGCGGTGTCAATGATGTCGGCACCGTTTTCGCAGACTTCCAGGATAGAGGCCATGGAGAGACCTGGACCGGAGTGTCCGTGATACTGTATGATGATGTCGGGATACTTGGTCTTGATCATATTGGTGAGCTTGCCAAGGAAGGCAGGCTGGCCGATACCGGCCATGTCTTTCAGGCAAATCTCTTCTGCTCCGGCTGCCACGACCTCGTCGGCAATGCCCATGTAGTAGTCGAGTGTATGAACAGGACTGGTGGTTATGCAGAGCGTAGCCTGCGGCGTCATGCCAGCCTCTTTGGCCCAGCGGATAGAGGGAATGATGTTACGCGTATCGTTCAGGCCGTCGAAGATACGTGGAATGTCAACACCCTGAGCGTGCTTGACTTTATACATCAGGGCACGCACGTCATCAGGAACGGGATACATACGCAGGGCGTTCAGACCGCGGTCCAGCATGTGGGTTTTGATGCCCACTTCGTTGAATGGCTTACAGAAGGCGCGTACTGCCTCGTTGGGGTTCTCGCCTGCCAGCAGGTTCACCTGCTCAAAGGCACCGCCATTGGTTTCTACACGGGCGAAGCATCCCATTTCGATAATCACTGGAGCAATGCGCTCCAACTGGTCTTTGCGTGGCTGAAACTTGCCAGAGCTCTGCCACATGTCGCGATAGACAAGACTAAACTGAATTTTCTTCTTCATATCTTTTTTTCTTATTTTCCGGATCGATTACTTCATGAGTGTGCAAAGATAGGCAAAAAAACTCATACATGAAAAAAACTCCACGAGAAATGTATTTTCAAGTGGAGTTTTTTGTATCCATAACAGCCCGTGGCTGGAGACTTTTTTAGAAGTCGAGACGATAGAAGATGTTTGGCAGCGAGATACCAGCCTTGTCGATACGTACTTGGTTTGTACCCAAGTCGTAACGCTGGAACAGTGGAGCCTCGGATTCAAGCACGTTCAAACCCTCGAAGGCAATGGTGTGGCTCACGCGCTTCTTGTTGATTTTGTAGCTGACGGTGAGGTCAACAACATGGGTAGGCTTGAAGCGCTTGGTGAATGCTTCATTGTCTTTGTATATAGGTGTGTCATCAATGTTGCCGGCTGCAATGTTGGCACGCATAGCGTCAACATCGATGGGCGTGTAGCGCAGTCCACCCTGCACACTGTATTTGGCACTGATGTTGAATACGTTCTTGCCTATCATCCACTCCTTACCGGCCAGAGCCTTCACCATGAAGGCGCGGTCGTACATCTGGTTGCGCCAGACCTTGTCCTGTCCTCTGTACTGCGACTTGTAGAGTGAGAAGTTCACCTGTCCGAAGAAGCCCTTCTTCATGTAGTGTTCCAGCGTGATGTCGCCACCATAGTTGCGGGTGTTGCCGTCGCCCCTGAGCTCCTCTTCGGTATATGCATAGTAACGGTTCACCACACAGTAGGTGCTGCCGTTGATGCCCACCGGCGTGTGGAAGCCGTATTCGAAGAAACCATTCACGCGGAGGGTGAGGTTGGGCGTAAATTTGTGCATGTAGGTGGCATGCAGATGGTGAGCTTTCGACATACCGAGGTCTTTGTTGGGAAGGAAGCCCTGATCGTCTTTGTAGAAATAGGTGTCGAGTTTCTCAACCATCGAGTGCAGTCCGTAGCCCATCGAGAAGCTGTTCTTGTCGTCGGGGTCCCACTTGAAGCTCACGCGCGGTTCCACCGAGAGGTCTTTCGAGAGCAGGAAATAGTTGCCGGCAACGCCAACCGAAAGACTGAAGCGGCGGTTCA
>CAMNOK010000016.1 GCA_946546825.1 uncultured bacterium | reverse complement strand
CCAAGAGCGAGATTGCCAAGCAGCAGCCCGTAGAAGTCATCACCCAGAAGGTGGGTTTCCGCAAGGTTGAAATCAAGAATGCCCAGTTGTTGGTCAATGGTCAGCCCGTGCTTATCAAGGGTGCTGACCGCCACGAACTCGACCCCGACGGCGGCTATGTTGTTTCGCGCGAGCGCATGATTCAGGACATCCAGATCATGAAGCGCCTGAACATCAATGCTGTGCGCACCTGTCACTATCCCGATGACCCTGTGTGGTATGAGCTTTGCGACGAATACGGACTCTACATGACCGCCGAGGCCAATCAGGAAAGTCACGGCTTTGGCTACGGCAATGAGGCAGAGGCCAAGAAGGAAAAATTTGCCAAACAGATACTGGAGCGCAACCAGCACAACGTGATGACCTACTTCAACCATCCTGCCATCATCGTGTGGTCGCTCGGCAACGAGACGGTCAACGGCCCGAACTTCGAAGCCGCCTACGACTGGATCAAGACACAAGACCTGAGTCGTCCCGTGCAGTGGGAACAGGCTGGCCGCGAAGGTCGCAACACCGACATCTTCTGTCCGATGTACTACACCCCGTGGAGCTCGGAGGCCTACTGTAAGGATGCCAAATACCAAAAACCCCTCATCCAGTGTGAGTACAACCACACCATGGGAAATTCCTCAGGCGGTCTGAAGGAATACTGGGACCTTGTGCGCAAGTATCCGAAATATCAGGGCGGCTACATCTGGGACTTCGTTGACCAGGGCCTGCATCGGAAGCCCAACGCCAAGATGCTCAACGCTTCGCTCTCCGAACTGAATCGTGTGGCAAACCTGCCCTATACGGAGCTGAACAAGATTCACTACACCTATGGCGGCGACTACAACCGCTATGACCCCTCTGACAACAACTTCAACTGCAACGGCATCATCGGCCCCGACCGTCAGCTCAACCCCCATGCCTATGAGGTGGCCCACCAGTATCAGAACATCTGGGTGCGCCCTGTTGACCTGAAGGCCGGAAAAGTGGAAGTCTATAACGAGAACTTCTTCCGTTGCCTGAAGAACTACAAGATGGTATGGACACTGATGGTTGACGGCAAGGCCGTGCAGAACGGCGAAGTTGCCGACTTAGACGTGGCTCCGCAGAAGACTCGTGAATACACGCTGCCCTACAACCTTGACGATATGGCCAAGCGTGCCGAGGTGCTGCTCAACGTCAGCTTCCGTCTGAAGACTGCCGAACCTCTCATGGCTGCCGGCCAAGAGGTGGCCTACAACCAGCTGATCATCCAGAAGTGGGGCTACAGCTGCTGTGGCTTCGAAGAGCAGACCAACGACCAGCCTTCCAAGGTTCAGCTTGAGCAGAAGAAGGGCGAGACTGTCAGCGTGTGGAATAAAAACTTCAGCGTGAAGTTCAGCAAGCAGACAGGTCTGCTGGCTGAGTACAAGGTGCTGGGCAACGACCTGTTGGGTGAGGGTGGTACCCTGCGTCCTAACTTCTGGCGTGCCGTTACCGACAACGATATGGGTGCCGGCCTGCAGCATCGCTATGAGGTATGGAAGAATCCGTCGATGACGCTCACCTCACTGACAGCAGAGAAGAACAAGAAGGCCAACTCCGTCACCGTGAAGGCTGTCTATGACATGCCCGATGTGAAGGCTCGTCTCATGATGGCCTATGTCATCATCGAGGGCGGTGCTATCCATGTCTTCGAGAAGATGACCACCGACTCCACCGCTCAGGTGAGCGACATGTTCCGCTATGGTGTCGTCATGGACATGCCCTATGCTTCTGACAATAGCAAGTTCTACGGCCGTGGTCCTATCGAGAACTACTCCGACCGTGCCACCTCGCAGAACATCGGTATCTATGAGCAGAAGGCCGATGAGCAGTTCTTCCCCTACATCCGTCCCCAGGAGACCGGCACGAAGACCGATATCCGTTGGTGGGAGCAGCGCAATGCCGGTGGCTTCGGCCTCCGCATCCAGTCGTGCGACCCGTTCACAGCCAGTGCTCTTCATTACAATATCAGCGACCTGGATGAAGGTAAGAACAAGGGCCAGCGCCACTCTCCCGAGGTGCCGAAGTCTCGCTATACCGAGCTCTCGCTCGACATGGTTCAGACCGGTGTGGGCGGCATCAACAGCTGGAATCAGGATGCACGTGCCCTGGCTCCCTATCGCGTGAACTACAAGGACCGCCTGTTCAAGTTCTGGCTCATCCCCGTGAAATAAAAGATGTGATTCAAGTTTCTCAGGAAAGTAAATAAAATCTTCCTGAAACTTGAATCACATGATACAAACGAATGCAGCTATGCCATGACGCCTTGCAGCACCCTCGCCACTTCCTCCGCGCAGTGGCAGTCGTTGTATAGTTGTACGGCCAGTTGGCGGCCACGCTGACCCATGGCGCGTGCCTCCTCGGGGTGGGAGCGTATGAAGTCGATGGCTTTCACCCATCCCTCCGTGTCGTAGTAGTCAACAGCAATGCCGCAGCCCTCTTTCTCAAAGTCAACGGGTATCTGTGGGTTACGGCTGCAGATGATGGGCAGTCCCAGTGCCAAAGCTTCCACCACGGTGGTCAGGCCCACGGTGTATTTCGTCTTTTGGCAGCATATCACCACACAGGCTGAGCGGTTCACCTCGCGGGCCAGTTCGTAGGGAACCAGTCGGTTGCTGAAGTTCACCTCTATGTTGTCCTTGGTGTGGAGTTTCTGGAATAGTTTCTCGTAGCTGAAGCTGCCGTTGGTGGGGTTCAGGAAGATGCGAAGCGGAGCCTCCGTGCTGTTGAATGCTGTCACCAGCGTTGTCATGTCGCGTTTCTCCTTGCCGGTGGATATGAAGCCCTGCCGCCTGGCAGTGCCATCCTGCTGCATGATGCGGTCGTAGAGTTCCAGGTCGGCACCCCAGTGCGCCAAGTGCATGCGTTCGGTGCGTGCTTTCGTCGATTTCATCGAGTCTTGGATGAGTTTCTCTGAAAAGAAGAACATCTCGTCGATGCCCCGATAGAACAGTCTGCCAAGCCATTCGCGCCAGCGTTGCTTCGGCGTGATGATGGGTTGATGGTGCCAGATAACAATGGGCTTCCTGAACAGGTGCAGGGCACGGAGAAAGATGAGTGGTTCGATGCCGGTGTAGTGGGTGGCATAGAGGGCGTCGAAATGCTGTTGGCAGGTGAGCACCTTCCAGGTGGTGCGTACCATGCGTCGCCACCCGGACAGGCTGATGTCTGACGGATGCCATACGACGTCGATGCCGTGGTCCTTCAGATGGGTGGCACCATAGAGGAAGTGGGAAGGAAAGGCTCCTTCCTCCATCCTCTTTAATATGTACTGGATGTCCTGGGTGTGATAGAAATAGACGGTCAAGGGGGAACGATCAATTAAAAATGTTAGTAATGAAAAGTCAGCGTTGAAAAGTCTCAGAGACGGCGGCGCGGCGTGCGATGTCGGTAAAGAGGATGTCGGGTAGCAGGTGGCGTGGGCAATCCACTGCCACGATGTCGGGATGCTTCATCTTCATGAGGAATACGCTGGGGCCGGTGGTGATGCTTCCCACGAAGAGCCGACAGTCCATGAGTAGCTGCATCGTGGCCATGAAGCGCACCATCTTCTCTCGTTTCTCCTCGGCGGAGGTCTGCGTAAAACTGCTGTTCACATACCCCCGTTGGTCGGGAGTGCACAGCGTAAGCCACTGGGTGGCGGGCGCACGCTGCTGCAGGTCTTGGAAAAGACGGTAGTCGTCGGTGAGCACCACGACCGGCTGTCCCTCGTTCAGGGTGGTCACCCAGCGGGCTATCTCTTCCGGCCCGATGAGGGCGCTCTCCGTCACCTTGTCACCGCCGCGCACCTGACAACCTACATACGCTTTTCCTTGTAGGTGGAGTTCTGCCGTGAGGCGATCAATGTCTTGTTGCGTCTCTTCATTCAGGTGCCATGTGATGGTGGCCATCGCTCGGAAGGCATCGATGAAACCGCCGTTAATGCCTAATTCGGGAAATGTGTAGGTCTTGCTGTAGTCGGGCTTGACGCTGTCGCTCAGCAGCACCTTCTCACCATAGCACCGGTGAGCCATCCGGCGGCCCTTTCTTCCTGTGATGAGCTGATGTAGCTTCCACCATAGTAGTTGTGGGCGGTGCTCCTGCCAAGCCACTTTCCACAGGTGGCACCACGCAGGTGCTGCTCCCACGTTGTATTTCTGGTGGAAAGCATCGCTCACCTCCTTGCAGAAAGGGTGGAAATAGTCCGTCCATCCCTTTCGGGTGCCGAAGTTGGCATCGGCAGAATAGATCTGCAGCTGCAGGCGGTGGTCCAGACAGTAAATCATGGCGCAGAGCAAGGCAGAATATTCGGCAAAGAAGCCGGCCTGCTGTCCGATACGCCATACCAGTTTCTGACTGAACGACTCGTTCAAGAGGCGGTATCTCTCTGTTAGTTCTTGGTGCTGACCCATTTGAATTTTACAATTTTCGTTGCAAATTTACGATTTTTCTTTGAAGAACGGCCGATAAATGTTACTTTTGTAACATCAAACAGGTAAAATGGCAAATCAGACATTGAAAGAGAAGACGGCCCGGGGACTCCTGTGGGGAGCCTTCAGCAGTGGCAGCACGCAGGTGTTGAACATCGTCATTGGCATCTTTCTGGCCCGCCGGCTGAGTCATGACGACTACGGCATCGTGGCCATGCTGACCATCTTCACTGCCATTGCCACCAATATTCAAGACAGTGGTTTCACCAATGCACTCATCAACCAGAAGCAGACCGACCATCGCGACCTGAACTCCGTGTTCTGGTTCAATGTGCTGACCAGCGTCTGTCTGTACCTGCTGTTGTTCTTCTGTTCACCGCTCATTGCTGCCTTTTTCCGCCAGCCCTGCCTGGTAGAGTTGTCAAGACTGGTGTTTCTGACCTTTGTCATCGCAGCCTTGGGCATCGTGCACAATGCCTATCTGACCAAACACCTGATGAATCGGGAGAAAGCCGTTATCGGTGTCGTGGCCTTGGTAGTGTCTGGGTGTGTGGCGCTGGTATTGGCTTATCGAGGGTGTGGCTACTGGAGCATTGCGTGGCAGCAGGTGAGCTTCAACCTGGTGGTGTTGCTTGGTCGGCTCTATTATACGCCCTGGCACCCCACGCTGCACATCGACTTCAGTCCGGTTCGCCGCATGTTTCCTTTCAGTGTGCGTATCTTGGTGACCTCCATCATCAACACGCTGAGCAACAACGTGCTCACCCTGATCTTCGGACGACTCTACCAGGCGTCTCAGCTGGGCGTGTTCAATCAGGCATACCAGTGGGATTTCAAGGCCCACTCGTTTATGAATATGACCATTGCACAGGTGGCCCAGCCTGTGTTGGCAACCCTTAACGATGAGGCCGACCGGCAGCTTAGAGCCTTCCGAAAGATGCTTCGCTTTGCAGCGTTTCTCTCTTTTCCACTGATGTTTGGCCTGGCCATGGTCAGCGAAGAGTTTATCGTGCTCACCATCACAGAAAAATGGCTTCCTTCGGTGCCGTTCCTGCGGGTGTTGTGTGTCAGCGGTGCTTTTGCTCCATTCTATGAGTTGTATCGAAACCTCGCCATCAGCGAGGGACGTTCTGATATCTATATGCGTTGCAACGTGGCCCAGATTCTGCTCTTGCTGCTGCTCATCATGGCTGTCCACCCCTGGGGCATCTGGGGTATGGTGGTGGCCTATGCGTCGCTGAACATCTTATGGCTGTTGGTATGGCAGTTGGCGACGGGTCGTCTGACGGGTCTCCGCCTGGTTGATGCGTTGTGCGATGTCATGCCTTTCCTCCTGGCGGCAGCCGCTGTCATGGCTGTGACGTTCTGGTTGACGGCAGGCATCGGAAACAGGCTCTTGCTGCTTTCGGTGCGCGTCGTCTTGGCCGCAGTGCTCTATGTCCTGATCATGAAGGTGGCCAGGGTGAAGATGTTAGACGAATGTATAGCATTTATTAAAAGATAACGATATGTATAAAGACAAAGTTGTGGTTTACACGTCGGGAACATTCGACATGTTCCACAGTAACCACCTGAAGATGATTGAGTATGCCCGGGGCCTGGGCGACACCCTCATAGTGGGTGTGAGTACCGATGAATTGGTCTGTTCTTACAAGCGACCGCCCATCATACCCTTTGAAGAACGCATAGCCATCATCAAGGCCCTGAAGTATCCCGACATCGTGATTCCCCAACATTCGCTCGACCACACGGAGATTGTCAAGAAACTGAATATCGACGTCTTCGTGGTGGGCGATGACTGGACAGGCAAATACGACTACCTCAAGGAGTTGGGTGTCAGCGTCTTCTACTTTCCCTATGGCGGTGGTACCTCCACCACCAGCATCAAGAAGGAAATCGTGGATCGCTACGATGAAATCAAAGGAAAGATAGACCATCAGCCCAATCCCGATATCAAATGAAGACCGCTGTCATAACAGGTGGCACCAAGGGTATCGGCCTTGGTGTTGTGCGTATGTTGGTCGGCAGAGGCTACCATGTCGTAGCCTCCTATGCTCATGACGAGGCCGCTGCCGACCGGGTGCGACAGACGTTTGGCACCCAGGTGGAACTGGTTTGTGCCAACCATAGCAAGAGAGAAGAAACCTACGCTTTTATCGACTATATTCGCCGACATGTAACCTCTGTTGACTGCATCGTCTGCAATGCCGGCATGACGGTGCGAAAGGCGTTTGTTGACACCACTGATGAAGACTGGGACGCACAGATGGAGGTGGCACTGAACGCACATGTCATCCTTCTGCGCGAACTCTTCCCGCTCATCTCCCGTGGAGGTCGCATCCTCTTCACTGGGTCGGCCATGGGCATTCATCCCCATGCCACGGTGCTGGCCTACGGTGTCGCCAAGGCATCTGTCCATGCTTTGGTGAAGAATCTTGTGAAGGTGTTTGAAGAAAAAGAGGTGACGGTGAATGCTGTGGCGCCAGGCTTTGTGGAGACCGACTGGCAGAAGGAAAAGCCGGAAGCAATCAGGCAGAATATCTGTCGGAAGACGGCGGTCCACCGTTTTGCCACTATCGATGAAACGGTCGATGCCTTTGCCTTCTGTCTGGACAATGGCTTTGTCAATGGCTCCGTCATCGAAGTCGATGGAGGCTACAGCTACAGATGATGACCGGACAACCGTTATGCCCGCATTTCTAAGGCGCGGTTTTCAGCCTGTTCCATGATTTCGCGTTCACCCGGTCCTTTGTCGTTGATGCCACAAAGGTGCAGGATGCCGTGGATGATGACCCGATGGAGCTCTTCATCATAGGTCTTGCCGAACTTCTCCGCATTGGTGCGCACCGTGTCGAGAGAGATGACGATGTCGCCGTGCAGGGTGTTGCCTTCGCAATAGTCGAAGGTAATGATGTCTGTATAGTAGTCGTGCCCTAAGAAGTCGCGATTGGTCTGGAGGATATGTTCGTCATCGACAAACATATATCCCACCTCGCCAACCTTCTTTCCATAGGTGGCTGCCACACGGCGGATCCATGCCGTGGTGTCACGTTTTTTGATGTTGGGCATGCGGACGCCCTCTGTGTTATATGTAATCATAATTTTTAATGATGAATTCTTGATGGGAGTCATGCGCTTCGCGCAGGGATTTTTACTTCCCATTCTACTTAACAGGTAGAAACTCCTTGATATCCTGCCCGAAGTGGAGGAGCTCCCGGAGGTTGGAAGAGCTGATGCTCTCCATGCCCGGTTCTGCGAAGAGGATGATGGTCTCGATGCCCGACAGGCGGCGGTTGAAGTCAGCCTGCTCCCGTTCAAATTCGAAGTCTTTCACCGACCGCACTCCCCGAAGAATGAAGTTGGCCCCTTCTCGTCTGGCGAAGTTTACCGCCAAGTCATCGAAGGTTTTCACCTCTATGCGTGGCTCGTCAGCATAGAGTCGGCAGATGCTGTCTTGTCGTTCTTCTGCTGTCTGCATGTATTGTTTTCGTTCGTTGTGGCCAATGCCGATGACCATCTTGTCGAATAGAGGCAGGGCTCTGCGCACGATGGAGGCATGACCGACGGTAAAGGGGTCGAAGCTACCCAGGAAAACTGCTTTTCTCATATCACAGTTGTTTGTATTGATGTCGCAAAAGTAACCATAATTTCTGAGAAGAGCAAGAAACGACATGAAATAAAACTAAAGTCGTTTGTCTTGGCCTATGATTGTAACAACATGTCCAGGGAGCTATATATAAATAATGTATAGCGAAGCTTCTGCACCTTATTGGTGTATGTATGGTTGAAGTGTTAAAAGTTCAAAAAAATAATAAAAGTTATGTGGCCGTTCCAACATTTCTTTGTATGTTTGCATGCCATACAAGGTGAAATATGCCCTGTGGTAAAATGAAAACTTGAAAACAACAATCTTATTTTAATTTTTTAATGTCTAACAAACTAAATCAAAGCTTATGAAACAATTTTTCCGTTTCTTTGCAGTACTGTTTATGACAGTATTTGCATCAGCTTCATCCTGGGCACAGACGGATCCTTCTTCTTGTGCCATGGAATTGACTGTAGATGCCGAGGTTTACATTTACAATGTAGGTACCGGCAAATACATCACCAAGGGTGAAGCTTGGGGCACTCAGGCCATCGTAGGCGAAAAGCCGATGCTCTACAAGGTACAGCATCCGGCAGGTCTCGATGACGGTGTCTATTATCTCTATTCTGATGAAACTGGCAAATCCAACAAGATCATGAAGCGTGTGGCTTCAGACGGTAACTCTGGAAGCAACGCTATCTTTGTTGATGGAACCGCTGGAGACGCTGCACAAGTCAAGATTACCGCTGCCAGTGGCAATATGTACACCTTCCAGTCTGCAGTCGATAATCCTGCAGGTGCATTGAGTGATGACTTGTACTATGGTGTAAACACCAGCCACGCCAGTGTATGGGCCAACAACAATGGCGGTGTTACCTGGGGTATCTGGTACGACTGTACCCTCACTGAACAGGGCGAAAACTGCCTGTGGATGTTCATCGATCCCACTGCTCTGAATGCCATCGACCTGAAGAATGCTCTGGACGAAGCCATAGCACTGGATCTTGACGTTACTGCAGAGCAGGCCGTATATGACGACAGAGCCAACAAGTCAGCCGCTGAGATTGCAGATGCTACCAAGTCTCTGCAGAACAAGATCGGTATGGCAAAAGCAAGTGCTGAGAATCCGTTCAACATAGCCAACCTGTTCTTGGCAGATCCATCATTCAATGCTTCTAACAAGACTGGTTGGACTTCTACTTTCACTGTTCAGAACAATATGACCTTTAAGAGTTCTGCCAACGATTCCGAAGCTTCTCTGATCGGTACTGTTGCTAAGGGTGGTGAGTATGACCACTTCCCCTTCATGGAGTTCTGGAACGGTGCCGGCGATGCTAAGACCAAGGCTGTCGGTAAGGTTTATTTTAAAGCCGACTCGCTGCCTGCAGGTATCTACAAGTTCTCTATGATGGCGTATGTCAACAACCTGAACGAAAACAACATCACCAACCCCACACAGTATGTTTACTTCGGTGACAAGATATATCCGCTCACCCAGAAAGGCATGCACGCTTACGGTGAATTCATCGAACTCGCTGAGCCCATGAAGAACGTGGAGATTGGTTTTGCCCAGACCGAATATCAGAGCTGTAACTGGTTCGGTGTCGACGAGGTTCAGCTGACGTACTATGCAAAGGACAACAATGCATACATCATGGCTGCTAAGGAGCTGCTTCCCGAAGAGTTCGAAGAGTGGTTCTCTGATAATGATGGCTATTATACTGATCAGTATTCTGCTGATATCTATGATGCAAAGGACGCATTGGATGCTGCTGAAGGTGACGAGTCTGTTGACAAGAAAGCAGTTTTTGAGCAGGTGAAGCAAGCTGTTGAAAACTTCAATGCGAATGTTGCCCTTTGGCATAAGCTCATAGACCTTGAGCCTTCTTATGCCCAGACACACCGTGACCTCGGTGAAGCCCGTCAGGGTGATTCTTCGGAAGATCCTTGTGACAAGATGATAGAACAAGCCGAAGAGTGGATGGAAGATCCTTTAAATTCAGGGATTACCAATGAAGAGCTTGAACAGTGGTTTACTGACTGGGAAGTAAAATTTGCTGAATGTACTCAAAACAAGCTGACAGAGATTGTTCCGGGTGTGTTAGGCAACTGCAACATCCTGCTGACCAACCCTGGCTTCAAGGATAAGCAGGGTGCTTACAGCACCGCTGGCTGGACCATCACCGGTACTGCTCCTAACTTCTTCAATGGTTTCCCGCTCGTAGCAGAGGTTTGGAATGCCAACTTCGATGCTTCTCAGACCATCACCCTGCCGAACGACGGTGCTTACACCGTCAGCACGCACGGTTTCTATCGTACCGAGAACACCGCGGCGGCATGGCAATACTGGCAGGCAGCAGGTCAACAGGAGACACAGAACCTGAGTGGTGAGAACTCTAATAACACCTGCCGTGCATATCTCTATGCCGACATGATGACCCAGCGCTTTGCTAACACGTTCCACAATGTATATTCTCGTGCTGAGATTGAGGCTCTGGCTGCTTCTTTCTATACCGATGATTTCATTAACAGCTACATGCTGGATGCCAATGGTAATGAGATTACCAAGTCTGGTGGCGGTGTGCTGAGAGAAGGTGTTGATGAGGCTATTGCAGCAAATCGTACCAATCCCTACGACTTCTCCTTTGACCAGATTGCAAGTGCAGAAGTTGTTCAGAGCGATGCTGACGTGAAGGGCTTTATTCCTAACGGTGTTTATTCTGCTTATGCTGTGTTCAACAGTGAGCAATATGGCGATGACTACAACATGGAGATCAACTTCCTGGGCCGTAAGAACCAGGTTGTGAAGTTCGGTGTGAAAGCTGAGAACATTCTCTCTCATGGTTGGACCATCTTCGAGCCCTTCAAGGTTACCTGGTGGGGTAAGGATGTTGACCGTCTAACAGAGGTTATGCAGAAGGTTATCGACAATGCTACCTCTCTGGCAGCTGAACCCATGCAGAAGGATAGCCTCGCTGCTCTGAATCAAGGTTTGACAGATGCTCAAACTGCCATCACTTCTAACGATGGTGATGCTCTGCTCGCTGCCTACGATGCTATCAACGCAGCCTTTGGACCAGCTCAGAAGAGTGCCAACACATACGCTCCTCTGGTACTTAAGAAGGCCGACCTGGATGCTGCCATTGAAGCCTATCAGGCCACAGCACAGGAAGTTTATCTTTCTGAGGCTCAGGCCCTGCAGACTGAGGTGGCTGCTGCCATCAGCGGTGGTACCATCGCCGATGCTGACGTAGCTGCTAAGATTGAAGAGATGTCTGCCGTTATCCGTCACCTTGCCATCAGTAAGGAGCCGGGCGACTTCACCAATGTTATCAACAACCCGAAATATATTGTTAACGATGCTGCAAGCCTTGCTGGCTGGAGCTTCAATGAGACCAATGCCGAGACCAAGGCCAAGGCTCCGGGTGCTGAGCTGCAGACGGTAGGTGGTGTCCCAATGGGTATCGTTGAGGGTTGGAGTAATCAGGAATACAACTTCAACATCTGGCAGGACATCGACGGTCTGCCCAATGGTTACTATGTTGTCACCGTACAGGGTGTCTTCCGTCCGTTCGCTAACGACATTAGCATCGAGCGCATGGGTCTGGCCAATGGCGGCGGCTCTCTCGAGACCGTGAATGCTCTCTACAGCCAGATTGCCGACAGCCTGACTTACATCTATGCTAACGATGAGTCTATCATCATGCAGAGCCCCTTCATCCTGCCGACCGACGAGCGCGACCTCGCTTGGTTCGCCGACAACAACGGTGGTACTGGTGCATGGTGGCAGCAGCGTGATGCTAATGAAGCTACAGGCGTCACAGAGCTCTACCTCCGCGAGATTGGTGTTGACCAGGTTCGTGCTTACATCCCCAACAACCGTCAGGCACTGGCTTATCGCCTTGGCACACGCCACTTCCTGCCTACTGACGACGAGTTTGCTACTGGTGAGTTCTTCTATGTCAACAAGCTGAAGGTTCAGGTTACCGACGGTAAGCTCCGCATTGGTATTCGCAATGACAATGCAGCTGTCAACGGCTGGTCACCTCATACCAACTGGCACCTCTACTATCAGGGAACCGAAGGCTTCAACACCGACGGTATCAATGAGTTGAGCGACAACACCGCCAAGAATGTGAAGACCACTGTCTTCTCTATCGACGGACGTCAGTTGAACAAGGCTGCTCGTGGTGTGAACATCGTGAAGACTGTTGATGCCAACGGCAAGGAGACTGTTCGTAAGGTCATCGTGAAGTAATTTGATTTTTCTCTCTATAAAAAGTGCAGCTCAAAAGGCTGCACTTTTTTTGTTGGAGTGAAAAAGAAGTTGTACCTTTGCACACAGACAAACTACATCATAACAACATGAAACAACTGTTTACTTTATTTCTGCTCCTGTTGCCGGCTTCCATGAATCTGAGTGCACAGGAGTATTACGACTTAACGGACATCTATCTGAAAAATGCCCGTTTCGACGCCAGCATCGACTTCACCGTGTCTGATGAAGGCAACTTGGCCAGTGGCGTGAAGAACATCGACCATTGGCCTGCCTATAATAGCCAGCCTGGAAAGGCCGCTGCCGTCTATCAATATGGCACCGCAGCCACCTTCGACGGACTGAGCATCCCTGCCGTCGGCCCCGACGGGTTGCAGGGCAGTGGACTGGCCATGTTGGCCGACTATGCCGAGAGCTCAACACAGCCCACCACCGTGAAATATGGACAGGCGCTCAAGTTGGCTGCCGGAAAGTATAAGTTTGTGGCCTACTGGTATAACCTCTCCACACAGGAAACGGTTACCAGTGAACTGTCGTGGGTTGCAGCTTCTACGAAATACTCCTCCCGTAAAACCTTCGCTGCCGGTGAGTGGGTGAAAGACAGCGTGTTGGCCACTGTCACTGTACAGAAAAACAAGACCGGACGCGAGGGTACCCTCATCGTGGGATTCACCAACCGCCAGATCAAGGGAGCCGAGCTTCCCCGCCTGCTGCTCGACCGTGTGGTCATCCTTCGCGAGACCCCTGTCGGTGAGGGCGATATTGTCATCAAGAAAGAAGAGCTGGCCGCCGCCATCGAACAGGCCAATGCTTTCTATGTAGAATATGGCGTACAAGCTATCAAGACCCTGTCCGACCAGGCCCAGGCCGTCTATGACAAGGCTGATGCCACCATGGAAGAGGTTCTGGCAGTACTATATCCTCTACAGAATGCCATTGAAAACGCAGAATGGAACTACACAAAGGTGGTGAAGATGAGTTTTGTGCGCGGTGCCACGAAGTGTTTGGTGCGCCTGTCGCCTGTAGGCTTCGAAAACGATGGAACGCTGAAATACAATGTCTATCTGAGCAACTCTCCCGATGACAGCGTGGAAGGTTTCCGTTACGACCGCACCATCAGCTCCAATGGCGTCATCTATGTCTTCGACAACATCAATCCCTGCACGCTCTACTACCTTCATGGAAGTGTCACGCTGAGTGACGGCCGTGTGAAATATGCCGAGCCGGTGAAGTTCTATACCATCCCGAAGGGACAGGTGACCTGCACTTACAACAATGGAGGCAGTGCAGAGGAAAACAACCGTATCAACAATGCCATCAATTCGGCCCTCGACTACTTCAACAGCATGACCAGTGCTATTCGTAATTTCAACATGGGCTACAGCGCTGGTACACCGACAGCCGACTGCAACTATACACAGACGCCTTGGATCAACATGGGGGCCAACAGCTCCTACCAGCGCACGGGCACCGTGATGCATGAGATGCAGCATGGACTGGGACTTATTCCCTACTACACGCAATGGTATAACCATGTGCTCCGCGAAGGAGTGGACGGCAGCGGACGAGGCACTGGACGCTGGCTCGGAGAACGTGCGAAAGAAGCTGTCATTTTCTTCTCCAACGACGAGAACGATTACCTCCGTGGCGACTTCCAGCACATGTGGCCCTACGGCATCAACGGTGCTTCAGAAGACAATGGCTCCGAGGCCCTGTATCTGGCCAACGCCGCCATCTGTCAAGCACTGGGAGAAGACGGTCTGGAGCACAATATCTGGGTGCGCCATGCCGACCCCTACTACTCCTTCACACAGGCCGACACCGTGAAATACTATATCAAGAACGAGAGCGAGAGCCGAGGCTTCAAGACCTCGTTCTTCAAAGAGAATGCGCAAGGCAAGGTGGCCTGGGCCGAGCAGACACTGGCCGCAACCCTGGGCGATGACCACAATGCCTGGTACATCACCTTCAATCCTGCCAACCAGCAGTATCAGTTCAAAAATGCTGCCACGGGCAAGTACCTGACACTCAGCGGTACCACCGTGAGCCTGTCTTCCACGACAACGCCTGGTGGCAACCAGAACTTCCACCTGATGAAGGGACGTGTCAACGCTGCCGACGACTGTGACTTCCGCGGCTACTGGCTCGTGCGCACCTCCTCATGGACGCCCAATTGCCTGAATGCCGGTGTCAACGGAGCCGTGGGTGCCTCGGCGCTCAACCTGGGCGACGATGCCAAGACACAGCGATGGGTCATCCTGACCGCAGAGCAGCTGAACTACTTCGATGACGGCACGCTCACGGCCATCGATACCCTCACTCCTGAAGTCTCTCAGGAAGCAGGTGAACGGGGTGTCTATGACCTGCAGGGCCGTAGGCTTTCAGCTCAACCGACGAAGGGTCGGGCTTCACTGAAGAGCGGCGTATATATCGTCAATGGCAAGAAGGTCGTTGTCAAGTAAAAACTCTTCCTGTCATGGCGCGCAAAGTAATCGGAATAGGAGAGACCGTCCTTGATATCATTTTCAGGGGCGGTCAGCCTATAGGGGCCTACCCGGGCGGTTCCACCTTCAATGCCATCATCTCGCTTGCCAGAGCGGGAGCACAGACGAGCTTCATCAGTGAGACGGGCGCCGACCGTGTGGGCGACACCATCATCAGCTTCCTGCATGAGAATGGGGTAGAGGCCGACAGCGTCTGCCAGTTCCCAGATACCAAGTCACCCTTGTCGTTGGCCTTCCTTAACGAGCAGAACGATGCGGAGTATGTCTTCTACAAAGACCATCCCCACGACCAGTTGCAGTTTCAGTATCCAGAGGTGCATGCCGATGACGTCGTGCTTTACGGTTCCTACTATGCCTTGAACCCCGTCATCCGTCAGCAGGTATGTGGCTTCCTGCGCTATGCACACGAGCAAGGGGCCATCCTCTACTACGATGTAAACTTCCGCAAGGCCCATGCCCACGAGGTGGTGAAGCTGCGGTCCAACCTTTTGGAAAACATGGAGCTGGCCGATATTGTGCGGGGCAGCCACGAAGACTTCGAGGTGGTGTTCGGCGAGTGTGATGCCGACAAGGTCTATCGCTCGGAGGTGTCGTTCTATTGCCCCAATTTCATCTGCACCCACGGGGCGGAGCCCATCCGTCTGCACGGTGTGGGAGAGGTGGTGCGCAGCTACGCCGTGGCCCCCACGGAGACCGTCAGCACCATTGGTGCCGGTGACAACTTCAATGCCGGCTTCATCTTTGGTCTGCTGGAAAACCAGGTGACAAGACAGCAGCTGGCCGCAGGGCTTGCTGTGGAGCAGTGGGACCGGCTTGTGGCCCGTGGCCAGGAGTTCTCCGCAGCTTGTTGCAAGAGCATTTTTAATTATATAGATAAGAAATGAAGATTACAGACAAGATCCATTATGTGGGTGTGAACGACCGCAATAAGACCCTCTTCGAGGGCCTTTGGCCACTGCCCAACGGAGTTAGCTACAACTCATACCTGATAGACGATGAGAAGGTGTGTCTGATAGACACGGTGGAGGTTGACTTCTTCACCCAGTACCTGGAAAACATCCGGGCCGTCATCGGTGACCGTCCCATCGACTACCTCGTCATCAACCACATGGAACCCGACCATAGTGGCTCTATCGCCCTGGTGAAGAAATACTATCCGCAGGTGCAGGTCATCGGCAACAAGAAGACCTTCGGCATGATGAGCGGCTTTTACGGACTGGGTTGTGAGAACGACCTGGAAGTGAAAAACGGTGACACGCTGAACCTGGGTCATCTGGAGCTGACTTTCGTGCTCACCCCGATGGTGCACTGGCCTGAAACCATGATGACGCTCTGTGGAAAGGTGTTGTTCTCGGGCGACGCCTTCGGATGCTTCGGTGCGCTGAACGGCGGCGTCATCGACGAGTCAATCAACTGTGACACCTTCTGGCTTGAGATGGTGCGCTACTACAGCAACATCGTGGGCAAGTATGGCACCCCCGTGCAGCAAGCCCTGAAGAAACTCAACGGCGTGGAGCTCGACTATATCTGTTCCACCCATGGCCCCGTGTGGCACCACTATATTGACAAGGTGGTTGGCCTTTACGATCGCATGAGCCGCTATGAGACTGAGCCAGGTCTGGTCATCTGCTATGGCACCATGTACGGCAACACCGAGCGCATGGCAGAACTCATCGCCCGTGCCGCCAGTGAGGCCGGCGTGAAGAACATTGTGGTATATAACGTGTCGAAGACACATCATTCCTATATCCTTCGCGATATCTTCCGCTACCGTGGGCTCATCGTCGGAGCACCGACCTACAACACTGGTCTGTATCATGAGATGGATGTGCTGCTCAGCGAGATTGCCGGCAAGGATATCAAGGGCAACCACCTGTTAGGATGGTTTGGCTCCCACGGATGGGCTTCCAAGGCAGTCGCCGCCATCCAGAAGTGGAACGACGAGCACCTGCACTTTGAGGCTGTCGGTGAGCCTGTCGATATGAAACAGGCCCTCACTCCCGAGGTGCGTGAACAGTGTGCCGCCCTCGGTCGCGCCATGGCGGAGAGAATACTGAGTGATTAAGTTATTCTTTATTCATCACTAAAGGCGTGTTCTATTAATAAATAGAGAAAATACGCGCTTCTACTTCCTTTATTGACTCCGCCACTTGAATGTAGTCTTGCCAGTTGCCGCGCATCATGCCGCGGCGGGAGAGGTCATTCAGACAGGCAATGAGGGAGTTCCAGAATCCTCCCATGTTATAAAGGATGATGCGCTTCTGATGGTAGCCTATGGTGTGGGCAGCAGCCACGGTGAACACCTCGTCCAGGGTTCCGATACCTCCCGGCAAGGCTATCATGACATCGCTGTGTGACAACAGCAGATCTTTACGGTCGGAAAGATTCTCACAATAGACGGCTTCGTCAACGAAACGTGAGGTCTTTCCGCCTTTTTCGATGATAGAGGGGATGATGCCGATGGTCTTGCCGCCATGGTTGTGGACACTCTCGGCGATACACTCCATGAGCCCCATGTTGCAACCGCCAAAGACCAGGGTGTGCCCCTGTCGTCCCATCCATTCACCCAGTTCACGGGTCTTCTCAAAATATTCTGCCGGAATGTCACTGTTGGCAGAGCAGAAGATAGCTATGTTCATTATTTTAGGTATTGTGACGACAAAGGTAGTAAATAAAAAGATAATAATGAAGGAAGAAAAAAATTTTTTTCTTCCCTTTTCTCTCACTTATTTCGTACCTTTGCAGCCGAATTAGAAGAAATCGCGATTTGAAGACATTTGAAGAATTGGGCGTGAGCGAGGAGATACGCCGCGCCATCACCGAGCTGGGCTTTGAAAACCCCATGCCGGTACAGGAGGAGGTCATCCCTTATTTACTTGGTAACCGAAACGATGTCATTGCCCTGGCCCAGACAGGAACGGGCAAGACGGCAGCCTTTGGCATTCCACTTTTGCAGCGCATCAACCCGGCCAATCGGGAGACGCAGGCACTGATTCTGAGTCCTACCCGTGAGTTGTGCCTGCAGATTTGTGATGACATCAAGGACTTTTCTAAATATATCCCCGGCATCAATATCGTGCCTGTCTATGGCGGTACCAGCATCATGAACCAGATACATGCCCTCAAGCATGGCGCACAGATCATTGTGGCTACACCGGGTCGGCTCATCGACCTTATCAACCGGGGGAAGGTTAACCTGGAACAGGTGAACAACGTGGTGCTCGACGAGGCCGACGAGATGTTGAACATGGGATTCTCAGAGAGTGTGGATGAGATTCTCGGCCAGTTGCCCGAAGACCGCAACACGTTGCTCTTCTCTGCCACCATGAGCAAGGAGATAGAGAAGATTGCCGTGAGATACCTGCACGACCACAAGGAGATTGTAGTGGGCAGTCGCAACGAGGGTGCCGAGCTTGTGAACCATATCTATTACCTGGTGCATGCCAAGGACAAGTATCTCGCCTTGAAGCGCATCGTTGACTATTACCCCAAGATCTTTGCCATTATCTTCTGCCGCACCAAGGTGGAAACGCAGGAGATTGCCGACAAGCTGATACGCGACGGCTATAATGCAGAGGCCCTGCATGGCGATCTGTCGCAGGACCAGCGCGACCTGACCATGCAGAAGTTCCGCCAGCACCTCACACAGTTGCTGGTGGCTACCGACGTGGCCGCCCGCGGACTCGATGTCGATGACCTGACACACGTCATCAACTACGGTCTGCCCGACGACATAGAGAACTACACCCACCGTTCCGGTCGTACGGGCCGTGCGGGCAAGAAAGGCACCTCCATCTGTATCATCCACAGCAAGGAGAAATACAAGGTGCGCAACATCGAGAAGACCATTGGCAAGGAGTTCGTCGATGGCACCCTTCCCACACCGCAGGAAATCTGCACGAAGCAACTCTACCGGGCCATGGACAAGATTGAGAAGGTGGATGTCGATGAAGACCAGATAGCCCCTTTCATGGAAGAGATCAACCGTCACTTTGAGTTCATGGACAAGGAGGTCATCATCAAAAAGCTGGTGTCAATGACCTTCGGCCGCTTCCTGGACTACTATGCCGACGCACCGGAGATAGAGAAACCGACAGCCGGCAGGTCTGGTAAGTCTGCAAAGAGCGGAAAGACAGGAAACACGGGAAGACCCTCTGGTCCACGAAAGGCAGAGAAGGGCTATGCCCGCCTGTTCATCAACCTCGGTAAGACCGACGGTTTCTACCCAGGTGAGATTATGCAATACCTGAACCGCCATATCAAGGGCAAGCAGCAGGTGGGACACATCGACCTGTTGCAGAAGTTCTGCTACATCGAGGTGCCTGAGCGCGATGCCGACAGGGTGATGAAGGCCCTTGACGGCACGGTCTATAAAGGACGTTCCGTTCGCTGCAACGGTGCCGACGAGACAGACCGTAACAGTCGTAGTGACCGGAGCGGCAGAAGTGAACGTGGCGGCCAGAGCGACCGGAGTTCTCGTTCCTACCGAAAGTCTCAGAAAAAAGCAAAAGATAAAGGTGACCACGACGACTGGCGTGAACTCATGAAACCCCACAAGTGGGATAAAAAGTAACTGATACTATAATTTTTCAAGATAAACATGAAAAAGCTAACGATTCTATTCTCACTGCTTGTGGCCTTGGTGATGCAGACCCAGGCCCAGATGATGCCGATGATCCCGGCTGACAACGCCGTGCGCGTAGGCAAACTCGACAACGGATTGACCTATTACATCCGCTACAACAACTGGCCGGAACACCGTGCCAACTTCTATATCGCCCAGAAGGTGGGCTCCATTCAGGAAGAAGAGAGCCAGCGCGGACTCGCCCACTTCCTCGAACACATGTGCTTCAACGGTACCGACCACTTCAAGGGCAATGAGGTTGTCTCCTATTGTGAAAAGATTGGTGTGCAGTTTGGCAGCGACCTGAATGCCTACACCTCCATCGACCAGACGGTATATCGTATCAGCAATGTGCCCACTGCCCGCCAGTCGGCCCTCGACAGCTGTCTGCTCATCCTGCGCGACTGGGCCGACGGATTGTTGCTGGAGCCCGAAGAGATTGACAAGGAGCGTGGCGTCATCCATGAGGAGTGGCGCATGCGCACCTCGGCTTCCAGTCGTATGTTTGAGCGCAACCTGCCCAAGCTCTACCCCGGTTCCAAGTATGGTGAGCGTTACCCCATCGGCCTGATGTCGGTCATCGACAACTTCAAGCCGCAGGAGCTTCGCGACTACTACGAGAAATGGTACCACCCCACCAACCAGGGCATCATCGTCGTGGGCGACGTGGATGTCGATCGGACAGAGGCGAAGATCAAGGAACTCTTCGGTCCCATCACCAACCCCGACAACCCGTCACCCATCGTTGACGAACTGGTTCCCGACAATGCCGAACCTATCGTTGTCATCGATAAAGACAAGGAACAGCGAAACTCCATGGTCGATATCATGTTCAAGCACGACGTGTTCCCCGACTCGCTGAAGAACAACCTGACCTACATGATCTACAACTATGTGAAGGGTGCCGCCGTGAGCATGCTCAACAGCCGCTTCGGCGAGGCCGTGCAGAAACCCGACTGCCCCTATGTGGGAGCTTCAGCCGGTGACGGCAGCTACATCTATGCCAAGACCAAAGACTGCTTTGAGCTCGATGCTGTGCCCAAGGATATGAGTCTGACAGCCGCTTCGCTGAAAGCCATCTTCATAGAAGCCCGCAAGGCCGCAGAGTATGGATTCACGCCCACGGAGTACAACCGCTACAAGGCCGATTTCCTCAGCTCGTTGGAGAAAAGCTACTCCAACCGCGACAAGCGTACCAACAGCCAGCTCTACAACCCGCTGGTGGGCAACTTCCTGAATAACGAACCCATGGAGTCTATCGACTTCTACTACCAGACGATGACACAGGTGGTGCCGATGATACCCCTTGAGGCTGTCAACCAGTTGATGAAGGAACTGGTTCCCGCCAACGACTCCAACATGGTCATCCTGAACTTCAACAACGAGAAAGAGGGTAATGTCTATCCCACGGAACAGGAGTTGCTCAATGCTGTCAAAGAAGCTCGCGCCGAACAGATAGAAGCCTTCGTCGATAACGTGAAAGACGAGCCCCTCATTGCCAAGATGCCCAAGGCTGGCACGATTGTCAAGGAGGAGCGCAACGAGACCCTGGGCTACACCGAACTCACGCTGAGCAATGGCGTGAAGGTAGCTCTGAAGCCCACCGACTTCAAGAAAGACCAAGTCATCCTGGGTGCAACAGGTCCTGGCGGCAGCTCCCTCTACGGCGAGAAAGACTACCGCAACCTGCAGATGTTCAACCAGGCCATCGGCGTCAGCGGCCTGGGCAACTTCTCTTCAACAGAACTGGAGAAGGCCCTGGCCGGCAAGATTGCCAATGCCGACCTCGCCATGGGTGAGCGCAACATGGTTGTCAACGGTTCTTCCACACCGAAAGACGTGGAGACGATGCTGCAGATGGTCTATCTCTACTTTACTGCCATCAACAAGGACGAACAGTCGTTCCAGAAGATGATGAGCCAGGCCGAGGTGAGCCTGAAGAACCGCTCCCTCTCTCCTGAGACAGCCCTCTCCGACTCGCTCACCGCCACCCTCTATGGCCATGACCCGCGTATGGCTCCCATGACTGTCGAGGCCCTGAAGGATGTCAGCTACGACCGCATCCTGCAGATGGCCAAGGAGCGCACGGCCTCTGCCCAGGGGTGGACCTTCTGTCTCGTGGGTAACTTCGACGAGGCTGCCATCCGTCCGCTCATCTGTCAGTATATCGCTTCGCTCCCTGCCAAGGACAAGGCGCAGAAGGGCAAACGCGTGACCTTCCTGCAGAAGGGAGAGATTGTGAATTCCTTCCGTCGCAAACAGGAGACACCGAAAGCCAATGCCTATATGATATGGTTCAGCGAAGACGTCCCCTACACCTTGGAAACGAATATCCAGGCAGACATTGCCGGACAGATCATGCGCATGGTCTATACCAAGGAGATTCGCGAGGAGGCCAGTGCTGCCTATAGCGTGGGCGCAGGTGGCCATGCCGGCATCGATGAAGACAACTATAGCCTGATGCAGCTCTTCGCCTATTGTCCCATGAAGCCCGAGAAGCGCGACACGGCCCTGGTGCTGCTCAAGAAGGCTGTCGATGACCTGACCGTGACCTGCGACCAGGAAATGCTTGACAAGTGTAAGGAGGTGATGTTGAAGCGTTACGACGAGAACGTGAAAAACAACAGCTACTGGTACAACACCATCGACACCTGGATGCGCTACCGCATTGATGAGCACAGCGACTACAAAGCGCTGGTGCAGGCTCAGACCCCGCAGACGATTGCCGCCTTCGTGAAGAAAGTCATTGCCTCGGGCAACCATATCACCGTGGAAATGTTACCAGAAGAATAAGAATAAAAATTAAAACAAAAAGAATATGTCCTATTTGTTTTCATCAGAATCAGTTTCGGAAGGCCATCCCGACAAGGTGGCCGACCAGATTAGTGATGCCATTCTCGACCAGTTCCTGGCCTACGACCCGCAGGCCCGCTGTGCCGTGGAGTCGTTTGTCACTACCGGACAGGTGGTCATCATGGGTGAGGTGAAGTCCAAGGCCTACATAGACCTGCAGACCATGGCGCGCCGCACCATCAACAAGATTGGCTATACGAAGTCGGAATATCAGTTTGACGGCAACTCCTGTGGCGTGCTCACGGCTATCCATGAGCAGAGCGATGACATCAACCGCGGTGTTGACCGTGAAAGTGAGGAAGATCAGGGCGCCGGTGACCAGGGCATGATGTTCGGTTATGCCACCAACGAGACCGACAGCTACATGCCCGTGAGCCTGCACCTCTCACACCTGCTCATGCAGGTGCTGGCCGACATCCGTCGCGAGGGGAAGGATATGACCTACCTGCGTCCGGACTCCAAGAGCCAGGTGACCGTGGAATACAGTGATGAGGGAGTGCCCCAGCGCATCGACACCATTGTTGTCTCCACCCAACACGACGAGTTTGATACCGACGAAGCCATGTTGAACCGCATTCGCCAAGACGTCATCAATATTCTGATACCCCGTGTGAAGGCACAATGCGACGAGAAGGTGCTGGCCCTCTTCAACGACCAGATTAAATACTTCGTCAACCCCACGGGAAAGTTTGTCATCGGAGGTCCTCACGGCGACACCGGTCTGACGGGCCGCAAAATCATTGTTGACACCTATGGTGGCAAGGGAGCCCATGGCGGTGGTGCCTTCTCAGGCAAGGACTCCAGTAAGGTGGACCGCTCGGCAGCATACGCCGCACGGCATATTGCCAAGAACATGGTGGCAGCAGGTGTGGCCGACGAGATGCTGGTACAGGTGAGCTATGCCATTGGCGTGGCCCGTCCAGTGAACATCTATGTGAATACCTACGGCCGCTCACATGTCAAGATGAGCGACGGAGAGATTGCACAGAAGATTGACGAGCTCTTCGACCTGCGGCCGAAAGCCATCGAGCGCACCTTGAAGCTGCGCCAGCCCATGTACCTGGAGACAGCTGCCTACGGGCACATGGGACGAAAGAACGAGGTGGTGAAGAAGACTTTTACCAGTCGCTACCATGATACCCGTGTGATAGACGTGGAGCTCTTCACCTGGGAGAAACTGGACCGTGTGGAGGATATCCGCCGGACTTTCGGATTGTAGAGTAGGGAAGTATCATGGGTGTGTCGGATAGTATAGCAACAGAATCTGCCCCGGCAGTGAGACCCCACAGTCTCACTCCGAAGCAGGTGCTCTCGTGGCTGCCCAAGAATGCTACGCCGGCACAACAGGATTCTGCCATCCAGCTACACATCAAGGCCAGTGAGATACACTGGAGCGAGCAGCCCGATACCCTTCACATGCCGGGCCATCCCCGAGGCAAAAGTATTCTTGACGTCAGCCTGCCGCAGTATTACAAGGAGTCTTTCTTTGCCAAAGACTCCTTGTTTCACCCGGAGCTGCCCGGGGGAAGGCAGGGCGTGGCCGGTGATCCCGTCCCCTATACCATAGCCGGCGACAATCTCATTACCGGCCTGTTGTTGTTCTGCTTCATCTTGTCACTATTGGCCTACCGGCAGTCGCGCCGTTTTATTGTGGAGCAGGCCCGACACTTCTTCTATATCACCCGTGAGAACACCTCAGACATCTCTGAGACGGCAGGCGAACTGCGCTTTCAGTTGTTCCTGGCACTGCAGACCTGTCTGTTGTTTTCCATTTTCTACTTCTTCTATACCCGCCAGTGGGTCAGCACAACCTTCATCGTAGAAAACTATCAGGTCATCGGTATCTACACCGTTGTCATGGCCCTGTATTTCGCATTGAAGCATGCCCTCTACTGGTTCACGGGCATCACCTTCTTTGAAGGTAAAAAAAACAGACAGTGGCAGCAGTCTCTACTCTTCCTTTGCTCGTTGGAGGGGGTCCTTCTTCTGCCATTGATATTGTTACTTTCATTTTTCAATTTGTCCATTCAAAATGGTCTTTTCTATACCATATTACTGGTAATACTAATCAAAATTCTAACAATTTATAAGTGCTACATCATCTTTTTTAGGCAAATAGGTTTCTTTTTGCAAATAATTTTGTACCTTTGTGCGCTCGAAATCGTTCCTTTGGCTATACTATGGGGCGTATTGGAGATGATAAATGGTTTTTTGAAAATAAATTATTAAGACAAAAGATGATCAAGAAGATATTGGTTTCTCAACCCAAGCCATCCAGTGAGAAATCACCTTATTTTGATATTGCCCGTGAGTGTAATGTTGAATTGGTATTTCGTCCCTTTATTAAGGTAGAAGGTTTGTCCGCCAAGGAGTTCCGGCAGCAGAAAGTGAGTATTCTCAGCCATACCGCCATCGTCTTTACATCGCGTCATGCCATTGACCACTTCTTTACGTTAGCCAAAGAGTTGCGATTGACCATCCCTGAAGATATGAAATACTTCTGTGTGGCAGAGACCATCGCCCTGTATATCCAGAAGTATGTGCAATACAGAAAACGCAAGGTGTTCTTCGGAACAACAGGAAAGATACAAGACCTTGTCCCCTTGATGGTAAAACACAAGCAGGAGAAATACCTCGTGCCGCAGAGCAGCGTACACACTGAAGAGGTGAAAGACCTGCTCGATGCCAAGAAGCTCCAGCATACGGAGTGCGTGATGTATCGTACTGTGTCTAACGATCTTACAGAGGAAGAGGTAAAGAACTTCGACTATGACATGCTCGTGTTCTTCAGTCCTTCGGGTATCAAGTCCCTGACCAAGAACATGCCAGACTTCAAACAAGGTGACATCCGCATCGCCACCTTCGGACCTACCACGGCAAAGGCTGTGGAAGACGCCGGACTGAGACTCGACCTGCAAGCCCCCTCGGAGAAATATCCATCAATGACAGGCGCATTGATGGCATATCTGAAAGAAAACAACTAAAAATGTCAGCAACCAACCGTTTTTCGTTAAGCAAGGAAGAGCGGATATGTAGCAGGAATCTCATTGAAAAACTCTTCACGGGTGGAATGTCACGGTCGATGACCGCCTTTCCGCTCCGAGCGGTCTATATGGTGACCGACCGTGAAGAAGAAGTCCCGCAGGCACGCGTCATGGTAAGTGTCTCCAAACGCTATTTCAAGCGGGCCGTCAAGCGCAACCGCGTGAAGCGACAGGTGCGTGAGGCCTACCGGAAAAACAAACACCTCATTCTCGATGCATTGGCATCATGTCCACAGAGGGAGGTGGACATGGCGCTGATATGGCTCGACGGCCAGCTGCACGACAGTGAGCATGTGGAGCGACAGCTCAGAAGTCTGCTGCAACGGCTGGCTGAGCAGTTGTCACACCCCAAGCCCAGCCAACCGACATCATGAAGCCACGCCGCCTTCTGACTTGGCTGCTGATTCTCCCCATCCGCTTCTACCAGGTATGCATCAGTCCGCTCACTCCGCCCTCCTGCCGCTTCACTCCTACCTGTTCGGAGTATGCCCGGCAGGCCCTGCTGAAGCATGGCCCGGTGAAAGGACTCTACTTGGCTGTGCGCCGACTGTTGCGCTGCCACCCATGGGGAGGCTCCGGCTACGACCCGGTACCGTGAACAGTTGTGAAACTCTAAAGATGCTAGTGAGACTAGTTAAACTAGTTAGACTAGAGAGACTAGTGAGACTAGTTAAACTAGAAAATACCAGAAAATTATTCGACCAATAAAAACAAGATATATATGAGAAAGAATTTCGTAGAAGAACTCCGCTGGCGCGGAATGCTGGCACAGATGATGCCAGGAACAGAAGAACTCCTGCAGAAGGAGATGGTGACAGCCTACCTGGGCACCGACCCTACGGCAGACTCCCTGCACATCGGCCACCTATGTGGCATCATGATGCTGCGCCACCTGCAGCGCTGTGGACACAAGCCCATTATCCTTGTGGGCGGTGCAACCGGCATGATTGGCGACCCCTCGGGCAAGAGCCAGGAACGCAACCTGCTCAACGATGAAACCCTGCGCCACAACCAGGAGTGCATCAAGGCCCAGGTGGCTAAGTTCCTTGATTTTGAGAGCAAGGACGACAATGCCGCGCTGATGGTGAACAACTACGACTGGATGAAGAACTTCACCTTCCTCGACTTCGCCCGTGAGGTGGGTAAGCACATCACTGTCAACTATATGATGGCCAAGGAGAGCGTGCAGCAGCGACTCAACGGCACAGCCCGCGACGGACTGTCGTTCACGGAGTTCACCTACCAGCTCTTGCAGGGCTACGACTTCCTCTACCTCTATCAGCACTACGGTGTGAAGCTGCAGCTCGGCGGCAACGACCAGTGGGGCAACATGACCACCGGTACGGAACTCATCCGCCGCACGCTGGGCAACGAGGTAGAGACCTTCGCCCTGACTTGTCCGCTCATCACCAAGGCCGACGGCAAGAAGTTCGGCAAGACCGAGAGCGGCAACATCTGGCTCGACCGCAACCGCACCACGCCCTATAAGTTCTACCAGTTCTGGCTCAACGTCAGCGACGAGGACGCTGAACGCTACATCAAGATCTTCACCTCCTTGGAGAAAGACGTCATCGACGCCCTCGTGGAAGAACACAAGCAGGACCCCGGCCGCCGTGTGCTGCAGCGCCGACTGGCTGAGGAGGTCACCGTCATGGTGCACTCCCGTGAAGACTTGGAGACTGCCATCGAAGCCAGCAACATACTCTTCGGCAAATCTACCAAGGAGGCCCTGGAACGACTCGACGAGCAGACCTTCCTCGACGTCTTTGACGGAGTGCCACAGTTTGAGATAGACAAGGACCAACTCGGACAGCCTGCCATCGAGGTGCTCACGGCAGCAGCCCCAGTCTTCCCCTCCAAGGGTGAGATGCGCAAGATGGTGCAGGGTGGAGGTGTCAGCCTGAACAAGGAAAAGCTGACCGACCAAAACCGCCTCATCACGGCCGAAGACCTCATCGACGGCAAGTATCTGCTGGCACAGAAAGGAAAGAAAAACTACTTCCTGCTGGTCGTAAAATAGCATGATGGCATCTGGACACTACAGACCTGTTGTCATTTTCCTCTGCTAAAATTTGGTGGAAAGCTAATTTTTTCCTACCTTTGCAGCGCAAAAATAAGGGATTGGGCTATGGTGTAATGGTAACACTACAGGTTTTGGTTCTGTCATTATGGGTTCGAGTCCCGTTGGCCCAACCAGTAAAGCGGATAAGCTTCCACAAGAAGTTTATCCGCTTTTTTGTTATATCTATTTTGTACTATCTATGATTCCCAACAGTGCGACTTAGGGAACAGACTCCTAATGTGTGTCACTTCGTGACAGAAATCATGTAAATAGTTTCAAACTATGTCTGTTTGATTTCAGCGATATGTGAACTTTTGACCTGTCAAAGGATAGCGTCTATCCCTCAACAGCAACCTTTCTATCTACCAATATAATTTATTTTACTTTGCAATATAATTTATTTTACTTTGCAATATAATTTATTTTACTTTGTAATATAATTTATTTTACTTTCCAATATAATTTATTTTACTTTGCAATATAATTTATTTTACTTTGTAATATAATTTATTTTACTTTGTAATATAATTTATTTTACTTGATAACAGGAATGC
>CAMNOK010000015.1 GCA_946546825.1 uncultured bacterium | reverse complement strand
TTTTTGCTGCCACAGCATTAGCAATGCTGGCCAGCTGCTCACAGAGCGACGACCTTGCAGCCCCTGTCGTCGCTGAGAACACCCAGCCTCAAGCCATTGAGTTTGGAACCTACCTGGGAAAGACTCCTGTAACACGTGCTGGAATTGCAGGTTCAATTACAACTACTTCTCTGAAGACAGGTACACATGCATCTTCCGGTTTCGGTGTGTTCGCATACTACACGGGAAAGAATGATTATACTTATAGTGCTGTTACAACAGACGGATCAACTGGCCAATCATCAACGAAAGCAAATTTCATGTATAACCAGCAAGTAACATGGACAAGTGGCAAAACAGGATATGTTGGTGCAGAAGGTGATGATGCCTGGGCATATGCTCCACTAAAGTACTGGCCTAATGAGGTACAGAGCGGAGCCGTTGACAATCAATCTGGTGCCGCAACTGCAGAAGATTACAACTATGGAGGTAAACTTACTTTCTTTGCCTATGCTCCCTATGTTGATGCCGCAATATCTGAAACAACCAAAGGTATTGTTGCCATCAATGGTGAGACAACTCTTGCTGGTGGTAACGCAAAGTCACAAGACCCCATTTTATCCTATATCGTTGCTCCTGCTGGTAACGAAGTTGTTGATTTGTTGTGGGGTACTGCTGGTACCACAAGTGCTAATGTTGTAGGTGGAGCTAACGCAGGAGTTAGCTACAGCTCTACTGGAACCGATTATCAGAAGTCAATTCTTCCCAATAAGGTGACCTCTCCTGATGGTTATACTCTGAATGCAGACCTCACTAAGCAAAAGACAGACGGAACTGTAAATTTTGCTTTCAAACACGCTCTGGCAAAGGTTGGTGGTTCACAAACTGGAGCTGGTGCTGCAAATGGTTTGTTGATTAAACTTGACCTCGATGATGGAAAGGGAGCTTTGGATGGCGGTGTTAAAGAAGCTGCTACTCTTGTTACCATTAAAGAGATTAAAATCGTTGCAAAAGCTAAGTCTGCTGCTGCTGGAGACGATAAATACTATCAAACCACACAAGCTGGTACCTTTAACTTGGCAAATGGTCGATGGAATATTACAAGCTCTGAAGGAGCCTCAGCAACAGCTGCAACAACAACCCATGTCATTAATCAGAGTGGTACAGGCACAAATGTTGCAGGAACCTTGAACACAGACATTGCCGAGAATTCCATTTCTTATTCTTCTGGTTGGAAAGCCGGTGTTTCCGCCATCAATGGTGTAACAACAACAGCTAAGAATGTTTATGCTACTGAGGCATCCCCTCTGGTATATATCCCTGGTACATATCCTGAGCTGACCGTCACTGTCGATTATTTTGTACGCACTTATGACGCTAATCTTGACGGAAATTTCTCTGAAGTTGAACAGAAAATCACCAAGACAATTACTTTTGCTGAGGCTGTAAAGCTCAACAAACAGTATAATCTCCTCATCCACCTCGGCCTTACTGGTATTAAGTTTACCGCCACTGTTAGTGACTGGGATCCGGATATTGATGAAGATGGCAATATTGAACCCGATGGTGATGATAAGAAAGATATTCATGTTCCTATCAACGTTAATTAATCTTTCAATATAAAAATTCCCAAAAGAGCAGTCCCCGTGGCTGCTCTTTTTTCGTATCAAAACCTTTGGCGATTTGGGAAAAAGTCTTTATCTTTGTGCCATAAAAAAGAATTGTATCGAGATCGGCATGCAGCCAATTAAGTATCAGCACAAATCGGGCACTCCCACCGCGGGGTGCCCGATTTTTTGTTTAAAATCTTTGGTGTTGTTGGTAAGAATCTTTATCTTTGCTGACATGACAGAGAAGAATGCCAGGAGCGTGATGAAACAGCGGATGTTCGACAACGACTACCGTCAGCCCCGCATCTACATGATCACCCTCGCCACAGAGGGACGACAACCCGTGCTCGGCACCCTTGCCGGCGACCCCTTGAAACGACGCGGAGAACCTGGAGGGCCGCGCTTCGTCCCGTCGGCGCTGGGTTTTCTCATCGCCGCAGAGGTAGAAGGCATTCCCCGCTTCTACCCACAAATACAGGTTATCGCCAAGCAACTCATGCCCGACCACCTGCACATGCTCCTCTACGTCAGGGAACCGCTGCCTGTCCACCTGGGCAAGGTTGTCAATGGGTTTAAAGTGGGGTGCAACAGGGCTTACAAACATTGGCTGCAAAGCAGCCCATCACCCCACACGCAACAAAGCCTACATTGGCTGCAAAGCAGCCCATCACCACACACACAACAACAACCACAACAGCAAAGCCCATCACAACAACAAAGCCCATCACAACAGCAAAGCCCATCACCACAGCAAAGCCCATCACAACTGCAAAGCAGCCCATCACCACACACACAACAACAACCACCACAGCAAAGCAGCCCATCACAACAGCAAAGCCAGCCACAACAGCAAAGCCAGCCACAACAGCAAGGCCAGCCACAACAGCAAAGCAGCCCATCACCGCACACACAACAACAACCACAACAGCAAAGCCAACCACAACAGCAAAGCCTACAAAGGCAGCCTGATGGTGGTATTCAGAGGCAGCGTGTCTTGTGGTCTGCGGCTGTGCCGCAGGTTCCATCAGAGCCCCGTTTAGAGCAGCCCGGCCTGCTGTGGGAGCATGGCTATCACGACCGGGTGCTTTCGAGAGACGGCCAGCTGCAAGCCCTCATCGACTACATCTACGACAACCCTCGCCGCCTACTGATAAAAAGGCAGCACTCCGACTATTTCCGACAAAAAGACATCGCCGTCGCAGGCATGGTACTACATGCCATGGGCAACAGCCGCCTGTTGCAGTTGCCACGACGCGTGGCGGTGCGCCTGTCGCGTCACTTCACCCATGACGAGTTGCAGCGCCGTTGCGCCGAGCTATTGGAGGAGGCACGCCAGGGAGCCGTTTTGGTTTCCCCTTTCATCAGTCCTGGAGAACGACTCGTGGAGCGTTTGGCCCTGGCTGAGGGGCTTCCCCTTGTCCGTCTGATGGACACAGGCTTCTCTCCGTTCTACAAGCCCGATGGTCGTTACTTCGAGACTTGTGCCGCAGGCACCCTACTGTTGCTCACCCCCTTTGAGTTTCAGTCACAGCGAACAGCCCTCAGCCGTCAGACCTGCGAACGGCTGAACGAGCTTGCCACAAAGCTTTGTTTGCAGTAAAGAATATTTGCGTGACGCGCACACGCGTTAATAATAAGGTGGAAAAATGTTAATTTATTTTGTCATTACTCATGGAATTAGTACTTTTGCAGGCTGTATTTTATACTCATGAGGATTTTAAAAAATAAACTTAGCATATTTGTTTTCACCCTACTTCTTTTTGGAGGATGCAAAGGCGAGGATTCAGAAGGCTCTATTGTTGTAGAAGAACCCCTGAAGGTGACCTTTGACACCTATCTGCAGGAGGCGTCGGGCAGCACCCGTGTCAGCTATCCCACACATTCGGTGGGCGAGCTGACCGAGTCGAGTCTGCGCGATGCCCACTTCGGTGTTTTCTCCATGAGCACCGGCAACGCGCGCTATGCCTACAACACGGCAACGGCGCAGACGCCCTTCAACTTCATGTTCAACCAGGAAGTAGGGTGGGGTGGTGCTGCCTGGAGCTATGAGCCCGTGAAATACTGGCCCAACGACAACCAGCCCGCCGACGACCAGACTCCTCCCGCACAGGGCAGCCAAGAGCACAGCTACCTGAGCTTCTATGCCTATGCCCCTTACTTCGACGGCACCGACAAGACCGAGGAGGCGGAAGCTACGGGCCTTGTCCGCCTGTCGGCCAACGATGCCTACGGTCAGGACACCTATGTCACCTACAAGGCCGCCTCTTCCATGCACAGTACGGAAAGCGTCGATCTGTTGTGGAGTCGCAGTGTTGCCGCCGACGACTATGCCGACCTCTACAAGACAGACGGCAGCGGCTATGTGAATGGGCAGGTGAGTCTGAAGTTCATCCATGCCCTGTCGCGAGTGACCTTCGATGTGCAGGCCGTCATCGACCGCCGTCTGCCCGCCGACGCGTGGCCCGAATATCCTGTTCCCCTCGATGCCAACACCAAGGTTTTTGTGGAGAGCGTGGAGATTGAGAGTCCGGTGGTCTATAGCCAGGGCAACATGTATCTGACTCCCCATGACGACAAGGCCACCGTACCCTACTGGGACGATTTCAGCAACCCCATGTCTCCCACGCTGAGCGGTGCCGGCATAGCTCCTCATCTGCTCTGGGGAGGCAACCCTGCCAACCACGAAGACGCCACAGAGACGAAGGCCGACTTCGACGCGCTGCCAGCCGGCGTCACCCATGAAGAGCAGAACCTCTTCTCCACCACCACTGGCGGCTGGTTCATGTTCCCGCCCACCACGTCGGCACAGCCGCTGACCGTGCATGTGGTCTATGACGTCATCACCTACGACCCCAGCCTGAAGCTGAACACACCACGATACTACTCCATCATCAGGAACGACATCACCCAGACCACGGGCACGCTGACCTTCGAGAGCAACAAGTCATACACGCTGAAGCTACTGTTGGGTCTCACCACGGTGAAGTTTGACGTAGAGGGCATAGAAGACTGGGCCGTTCCCATCATGCTCGACGGAGTGTTGCACGACCCCGGCGAGGTGACGAAGGAGCTGGACGTGGAGTGAACGTAAAACAAAACAACGAAGAACCATGGATTACAGATGGCTGTTAACATTAGGCACCGTCATCATGATGATGGCAGGATGCACAGCAGACGATGACGCCGAGAGGCTCTCAGCGCCCATGTCACCGACGCTCACGGTGAGCGAGTTGCCATGGCAGCAGCAGGGTCTCGCCGTCACCCGTGCCGCGGAGACCCTGACGAGTCTGAAGTCCAGCGGCATAGGACTCTATTGCGAGAAGCTGTCGATGGCCAACCGTCAGGTCGCCTGGAATGTTGCCACGCAGACATGGGACTTTGGCAGCTATCCCTACTACCTGCCCAGCGGCTTCACAGCCACCGACCTCCTGGCCTACGCTCCCTACAACGCGTCGGCAGTGGTGGCCGGCGGCCTCTACACCTTTGCTCCGGCCGTTGACAATAGCGTTGACCTGATGTGGGGTGACAGCGGCGGCACGCCACCAGCCCTGACGCTGACCTTCCGCCATGCCCTTGCCAAGGTGTCGTTTGGCACCGTCAGCAACCACTATGGCAGCACCGTCACCCTGCAGTCGGTCACCCTCACCGACAAGCCCTCCCAGCGACTCTACGAGAGTGGCCGTCTCGACCTGTCTGACGGCACCTGGAGCGACCTCTCGGCCTATGCCACAGAGAAGGTTGTCAGCCGCACCGACTTCGATGCCGACGCTGTGGGCAGCCAGACGTTGTCTGTTGCCGACGGCGACGTGGTGGCTCTCGGCCTGAAGCCGATGCTTTTCATTCCCGGTCCCACGGTCGTTGTCACCGTGACCATCAGCAGCGACTACGGCACAGAGACATTCTCCCAGGAGCTGACCCTTGAACAAGGAGTCAACAAGGAAGTGAGCATCACCATTGCCCAAAACCACCAGGTAGAGATAGAGTAGGGCAGTGGTCTCAAAATCTGAGAAAGAGCGATGAAGAATAAAAAAAGACATATCAAACTGATGGTGCTGGCACTGCTGCTGAGTGCCTGTTCGGGCGAAGACAGCCCACAATGGGACAGTAGCCGTCAGGTCATCACGATAGCAGCCGACATAGCCGATGCAGAGACAAGGGCCGGGGCGAGCGGTTGCATAGACTACGACGTGTTCACCAAGGAAGGCTTTGGCGTGTTTGCCGCCTCCAATGCCGTTGACTTCTCGTCAGACTGGCTATCAAACGAACACATGACCTATACGCCGGCCGGCACCGAAGTCTTAGACCCCGTACACCTGCACCCCGCCAACTGGAGCTATGGCCCGCAGAAGCTGTGGCCTGCAGACCAGAGCATCTCCTTCTTCGGCTATGGTCCCTATGTGGCAGCCGGCGACGCGGGGCCCGGCATCACGGCCGTTGACGGCACCACGGCCGACGACCCCTATGTGAGCTACCGCGTGGCCACCGACGTGAGCCAGGCCGTTGACCTGCTCTGGGGTGTGAGAGGAGCCACCGGCCTGCCCTGGACCCAAGCCACGGCAGCCACCACGGGCGGCCTCGTGACGCTGACCTTCCACCACGCCATGGCAGCAGTAGGCTTTCATGCCCAGGTGATGGTCGATCAAGACAACAACCTCAGCAACCCCGACGACCATACCACCACCGGCCTTCCCGGCTCTGCCAGCTGCAAGGTGACACTGAAGAGCATCACCCTCAGCGCCACTGGCGGCGGCTCGTTCTTTAAAAGCGGCAACCTGCATCTGAACAATGCCACTGCCAAGGGCGGCACAGCCTATCAGCCCAGGTGGTCGGACACCAGCGGCACGCTGAACGACTTTGTGCTCTCCGGCACCGCCCTGTCTGCCACCCTGCGAGATCCCAACCCGGCCAATGCCGCCGCCGTCGGTACCTTCATGAACAACGACGCTGTAACCGGCATCAACGAGACGGCCAACACACAACGCGTCATCAGCGACAACGCCAACGGTAAGGAGCAATGCTGGATGTTCATACCCAAGAGTGCTCAAGACTACTGCGTAAAGGTGGAATACTACGTCACCTACAAGACTGGTGCCGACAGCTACCAGCGACTGGACTACACCGGTGCCAATGCCGTCGTGCTCAACATCAGCGACTGGCAACTTAAGGCCGACACCAAGTACTACCTGAACCTGGTGTTCGGGCTGAAGACCCTTGATGTCACCCTCGATGCCACCGACTGGGCTGGCACTCCCGTACCCGTGACTGTCAGCATCGAGCACGGCACCTCAGCCGGCGAGTCGCTGGCACGCGAGATCGTCAGGTGAACCGTAGGGGGAAAGAACCAAACAGAAAAGACAAGCAAGCCATGACCAGAGAAAAATCATACATCCTACACTGTCTGACCCTGTTCCTGCTACTCATGGCAGGAATACAAGACATGTGGGCAGGGGTGAGGTTTCAGAGCATCGAGCGACTGTCGGACAACGGCGATGGCACCTACACCTCTTCACACAATGCCGGCAACAAATATGCCCTGGCCGTTGCCGACCTGAGCAACCTTTCCGGCATCACGACCAAGACGGTGGTGAACGTGGAGTTTGACTGCTACATACCTTCCGGCAGTCGCTGGAACATAGGATTCGGCAACAAAGCCCAGCGCGTGGATGTCAGCGGCAACTACAATGCCGGCAACCCAGATCCCAAGACCAACTACAACGCTACCAGCGGCTTGATGTTCTCTTTCGGTACCAGCAACGGCACCACCTTTACCGTGAACGGCAGCGGCGACTACGACGCCTTCAACAAGAACCTGCACGTCAGCGTGAGCTTCGACCGCAGCTCCCACCAATATTCCTACACGCTGATGAGCGGGTCCACGACGATAGCCTCGGGCAGCAACATTACTACCAGCGTGAGCGAGCTCACCCTCATAGAAGCATACTCCTGGCAGAGCTACTCCACCGTCACCTTGGGAGAGGTGAAAGCCCTCGACGGACTGTACTTCCAGAAGTCTTCTGACGTGATGTATATTGAAGACCTCACCTACAGTCCCCTGGTCAACGAGACAGGGCAGGGCGTAACCTTTAGCGGCGACTACAGCGGCTTCCTGCGCGAACTGAACGGTCAGCCCACCTACCCGCTGCACCCCATCAAGACAACGGGCACCATCCCCGACGACAGCAGTGATGATACAACACCCTTAACACTCACCGCCACCACCACGGGCGGTCTGACGCTCACCTCGACCATGAACCTGCACATCAAGACACGCCGCATCATAGACCCCAACACCCTGGTGAGCGGCTCCACCTTCAACGCTGGCAACGCCACGGGCCTGCTTGACGAAGCCGACAACAAAGAGTATGTCATGGTGAACGGACTGAAGCTGTGGTTTGGTGCCAATGAAGAATACAACGGAAAGAAAGAACGGCAACTGGTATGCAACACCAACGGCTACTACGGCGTCATCTGCATCGATGCCAACGGCTGGTCGTTTGGCAACATCATAGACTGGAACAATCCCAGCGAATACTGGGGTACCTTCTACCGACTGGAAGTGCCTGAAACGCTCCACGACCTCCACCTGTCGTTCTATCTCGAACCAGGCTCCGAGGCAGGGCTGTATGACAAGAACGGAACAAGGGTCGTAGCACTACCTGCCGCCAGCTCGGGACTGACCATCCACAAGGTGCCCAAGTCGCAACTGACGGCCAACACCGTCTATTATCTCTACTGCCCCAAAAAAACCCTTGTGCTGAACGCCCTCACCTATGATGACTACCAGGCCGGCATCAACTACAGCGGTACGCTGCAGGGAGTGATGTTCACCGGCGAGACACATGCGGCACCCACCGTGACCGTCATCGACGCCGACGGCAACGACGTGACCAGCCACTACACCATGGCCTTCACCTCCTCTGACGGCAGCGTTGCCACCGTCAACAGCACCACCGGAGTCGTGACAGCAGTGGCAGAGGGAGAGACCACCATCAGCTGTACGCTGACCGGCAGCGACGGACATCCGAACATGACCGCCACGACCAAAGTCTATGTCACCGACGGAGACTGGGACATTCAGAACTATGCCAACTACACCAGCTTGGATAACAACCTGAGCGACAGCCAGTGGAGCCTCAGAGGGTCAGGCCACGTCAGAAACAAACTCATCACCAACAGCGAATTTGAGTTTATCTACAACAAGACCGGCGGCCTCTATACCATCACCAACGGTCTGCAGCTGAAAGGTAACACCCGCTTCGTCTCCAACGGCTTCTCTGACAACAGCTGCGACGCCTCCATCACGCTCTTCTCCATTGGCGACAATGCCGCCCTTCGCATTCCGGCCCGCCGCGGCATGGTGGTGACCATCACCTCCTATGCCTCAGACGACGAGACACAGCTTCGCATAGAAGGTGTGGAGAACATTGACGGCAGTGCCGCCAACGTGCTGACTGCCAACCAGGCATCGGCCACAGCCCGCTTCATCTGCAACACCGATGACGGCTATATCACTCTGTATAACGAAAACACCCGACTGGCAGTGAGCATCCAGCACATCGTGGTGAGCCGGGAAATCATCCTGGCCGATGGCACCACCGTCTATGTCAACCGCGAAGGTTCCTACCAGAACGACATCCTCAATGCCGAAGGCTCAGGCTCCACCTTTGCCTTCTCCTGGGTGAGTGGCAGCCACGGCTTTGCCACCGACGCGACCGACTTTGCTACGACAGGCCACATCAGCGCCTTCACCGGCTACGGGTCGGCCACCATCAGGGTGACCGCCACAGGCGGCCTGCTCGACGGCCTCAGCAAAGACTACACCATCAAGGTCATCAAGATGAGCATCGTGCATTCCGGACCTAATGCCCTGCTGACCAAGCTGGGGGTCAACGGAACCATTTCCGATGACACCTCTCTGGGCACAGGATACTGGAACTACAAGGATGACTTGAAACGAAACGTCCGCATCTACAGTGTCGATGACACCCACTACAATGAAAATCCACCCGCCCTCAACCAGGAAGTCACCTTCACGGTGGAGAGTGTCTCTAAACCACACACCACGGCCACCATCACCAAGTCGGGCGGGAACTACCAGTTTGCAGCCAACGGACTGGGGGACGTTGTCATCAAGGCAACACTCGGCAAGGTTGAAAAAACCTTCACCTACCACATACAAGGTGTGGATTTCGTTACCACCCATGCCGTCATCGATGCCGACCGCGACTCCTACGACCTGGAAATCAGCAAAACGATAGGTGAAATCAACAGCATCAGCAGCTACACCATCGATGAGGTCTATGGAAACCTCAACAACAGCCCCACACTCTCTCGGGAGGGCAACGTCATCCACATCAGCAACATCACCGCCAAAGACGGATGGACAGACAGCGACCCCGAGATACCCTCCAGCAAGGGCGGCACCTACATTGTATATGCCACTGTGAACTACACCCCCCCCGGAGGCGCTGCCACCGACATGATACTGGCCACCTATCTCACCGTGGCCTACAAACAACACGTCTGGAATTTCCAAGGCGACCTGAACCCTTTCGGCATCAGCGGGTCTATTAACCCTTACAAAGACAACGAGGGAACATCCTATACAGCCCGGCCCCTACCCAAAGATGCAGATGACTACAACGTGGCACACAACGACTTCTGGGAATACCAGAAGAAGTTCCGCTCACCCGACTCCAATGCCGGTTACGTCTATGTGTATCGGTTCCCCATCGACTGTACCAATCCCTACATCATCAACGAGACGGCGGGCTTGCAGATCTACTCAGAGGGAAACTTCGGTGTCACCTCGGCGGCCAAATACACCGACAACGGATTCAGACGTGAAGGCGCGGACCCCGTCGGCGACTATTGGTACAACAACGGCTACAAATACTCCAAAGAAGACAAGAAACGGGAACTGGTGTTCAAGAACGGATGCCGCATCGTCATTCCGCACCTCAAAGCCGGACAACAGATAGACTGCTACTGGCACCGCCACAGCGATGACCAGGGCGAACGTCTGCGCATGAAGAACCTTTGCGATGCCAGCGGCACAGAGATTACCGACATCTACAAGATTGCCTACACTAAGAAAACGCACAGTGTGGCTGCAGAAGAGGAAAACGGCCAGACCGTAGCCGGCTGCTACAGCTTCATTGTCAAAGACACCGGCGAAGAGTGGGTAGATGTGGAGATTACCAGCGTCGATAACAACTGGACCCGCCTGCACGAGATTGTGCTGCACGAGCCCCATGGCATCGTTTCCGAGTCGCAATCGACCTACGAGACAGCCATGACCGACCTCGATCCCGGCAAATACATACGCGTGGCTGACGGCATGCCACACCGCATCAGTCTTGACGAAGGCTGGACAGAAGTGAACATCCACAACGGCGGACTGCCAAGCTACACCGTGACGAAGGATGCCACACTGACCGATGCCACCGTGGAATGGGAAAACGGACACCCCGTACTCAACTACCAGAACGGATGGGGAAAATTCTATGTCACACTGAGCAACACCACACAGGACGGCAAGTATATCTCTACCTGGAAAAACTACACCATCACCATCGGTAAGCAACCGGGACAAAGCTATCCCTACACATGGGACTTCACCAAATACCGCACCACGACAAAAGAAGACATTGCCTATCGGGACTTTTCCGAAGAGAATACCCTCATCGAAATTCGTGAAGACAAAAACAAGACCATCAGAAGAGCCACGCAGACGTGGAACTTCGCTGCCAACAACTGCCAGGCACTGACCACTGGCTACGGAGGAAGCAGCTATGAGTCGTATTTCGTCAACAAAGCACAGCTCGTCTCGACAGCACTGAACGGACAGATACCCGAAACCGACGGACTGTCCTTCAACCTCGATGTCGGTAACGGCACACTCACATCACTGAACCTGAACATGTCGTCAACCATAGCCGGCAGCACTCGAACAGCCTACAACGGACAAACCTGGTCGGAAACGGGATGCCTGAGCATCGGTGCTGGCGGACAGATCAACCTGCCAAAGCCGGGAGCCTCTTTCAATGACTTCTATGTCTATGTGCTTTGCAGCAGCGAGCCCAGCATCGACGCTACAGTCTTGGAGAAACTGACAGCCGATGTCAGCGACGCCGGCACAAAGAAGCAATACTGCTACCACTTCCTCCAAGACGCCGATGCCACACTGACCTTCAACGAAGCGTCTGAAGTCTATGTCATCGCCGTGACCAACCGCTTCAAGCAACTGACACACATCGGCACCAACGGATGGGCCACAGAAAGCCGAAACACCACGACCGACCTCGCCCTGACGAGTCTGCTCACGACCAACCCCGTCAAGGCTTATGCCATCATAGAAACCCCTGCCAACCCCATCTACTCCGAAGACAAGACAACCACCCATGTGAGCCTGGTGGACGAACGCTATGTGGTGCCGGCCAACGTCGGAGTGGTGCTCAGACAGACCGATGACGTGCCAACAGGCGACAACTATACCGTGCCACTCTTCACCCCCGCAGTCACTACCGCTGCAGACCCTTCCGAAGATTTTGAACACAACCTCGTGAGACCCAATGTCAGTACAACATTGTTTACCACAGAGACCGTTAACTTCGACGGAACGACAGAAACCGACGGCACAGACTATAGCCGCTTCATACTGACCAACCGCTTCGCCACCTGGAAAAAAGCAGGCGACGAGACCGTCACCAGCCCTACAGCCTTTACAACAGGAAACCGAGCCATGTTCTATCGCATGCATATCTATGACAACAGCTTCGACGGTAAGACGGTAGAAGAACTCAACACGCTCGGCGCCAACAAGGCATACCTGCTGCTCAAGACCGACAAGATTGCTCCGGCACTTTGGACGACGGGGGCATCGGCAAGAGGATATGTGGGCATCATAGGCGAAAGCGACATCACCCTCTTCGAAGAGGAAACAGAACATTCTGCCGAACAACCTCTCTACAACCTGCAGGGACAGATGGTCAGCAGCGAACAACTGCCACGCGGAGTCTATATCAGGAATGGAAAGAAACATGTAGTGAAATGAAGAAAAAAACAACTGACATCAAGAATATAATCACCTGGAGCCGGAAGAGCCGACGGCTCACCATCTTCGCTGCCACCCTCCTGATCGTGACTGCCTGCGGAGACCATGATGACCTGACGGCAACCACAGCCGGCAATACGGCCGTAACCTTCTCTACCGAAGTGGTCATAGAGGCCGACACCCGCGTGCATACCGGGACCATCAACGACCTGACATCCCTGAAAGCTATTACCGACGGCTTCGGTGTATTCGCCTACCTCACTGAAAACGACGTGTGGAATAGCGTGAAGACAACCGCTATACCCGACTTCATGTATAACCAGTCGGTGTCGTGGGGCATACAATATGTAACACAAGACGGACCTGGCGATACCGACAACCCCCACTATGACTGGATATACAGTCCAGCTAAGTACTGGCCCAACAGCTCGTCTAATGCCACGCCACGCCGCATCAGCTTCTTTGCATACGCACCCTTCACATCGACAACAGAGGTGGGCAGCAACACCATCAACCTGACAGACATGCCAGACGATGCTGACCCTACACCACACTTGGAATATACCCTCGGCGATGCAGGAAATCAGGTCGATCTGCTATGGGCCTGCTGCACCGATGCCACCCGTAACGGTCAGGGACTGATTGTCACTGGGCCTGCCGACAGCCACACCTACCAAAAGGTGCCGCTCTACTTCCACCATGCCTTGGCCTGTGTCGAATTCTATGTGCAGCGCATCTATGACGAAGAAACATATACCGGCAAGAAACCTGCAGCTGAAGAACACACCAAACTCTTTGTCAGCCAACTCAAACTGGAAGAAACCAGCAGCACCCCAGGGCCATACCCCATCTATGGGAAAGCCGTCCTCAGCCTGGAAGACGGCACATGGAGCAGTCAGGAAGGAATAACAGGAACTTTAGAAGACGACAAGGTGATAACCTACGGCGAGAAAAAGTTTCAACCTAACGTCAGCGGAACACTGGCTACAGGCACCACATCGCTGGAAGTGTCGATGATTCGTGACAGTGAACTCGACAAATGGCAACTCGACGGATATGGCGTTGATGACCAGGAACGACCTCTCTTTGACTTGAACAAGCCACTGCTGTTCATTCCTCAGCAGCTGAAACTCACACCCACCCTGAGCTATTCCATGGTTACACGCGACAACGAACTGCTCATCAACTCGCTGACCGACAGCCAGGGCAACCGCTACAGCAGAAAGATAAACCAGGTGGAGGGAACTCCTATGAACCTGAACCTGCAGGCCGGTAAACGCTACAAGATACTCATACACATAGGTGTAGAAACCATACGCTTTGAAGTCATCAGCGTTGAAGACTGGGACTTCCCCATCCGCTTCACACCCGATGTAGAAGACTTTAACCAGCAAACCAATGAGAGAACACTTGATGAAAATTAAGACACCTATCACCACAGGCATCAGAACCATGGCGCTTCTGCTAATGAGCGGTCTGCTGACAACAGGTTGCTCTGATGACCTGGTCAACCATCTGCTCGGAACAGAAGATAATGACAACATTGTCTTCGCTGTCAGCGTGAGCGAACTGGCCAATGAGGAGAACATTATAGGACCATCAGCCAGAGCTGGTGGAAGCGACTTTGTGAGCCACGGACTAAAAGGATGGAATAGCCAACTGGAGGTTCACCGCATGCCCATCCCTGTTGTCGGCATACATCCCAACACGGCAACAGCAAGCATGACAGTGGCCGGAACGACACGAGCCTCTGTAAACGACATTGCCGGCAACGGCACACACTTCCACGACTCTCTCAGCGTCTGGGGATATACCAGCAAAGGACGGACACTCTTTGACAACCACCTGCAAAAAAAGGTGCGCGGCTGGCGCACCTCCGTACACTGGCCCTACGACAAAGAACTGACAGGACCTGATAACGGAAAGGAAAACCCTGAATACATGAGATTCTATGCCATCGCTCCGGCACTGGAGTCTATGGAAGACCTTCGACTAAACAACACACCGGCCTACAACCAACAGCCCACCTTCCATTTTGAAGTGTCCAACAACATCCATGAGCAACGCGACTTGCTCTACGGCGAATCTACCGTCAACACCAACACTGACAACTGGGGAGCCATTGACGTACAACAAGGACCCGACGGAAGCATCACCGCCGACCCTAAAAATGAAAATCTCGGACAGGATAACAAAATTGTCAAACTGCGCTTCTATCACATCCTTACAGCCATTCGCTTTGCACAAGGAAAGATGCCTGTTGGAACCACGGTGAAAAACATCACGCTGACTGCTATCAAGAATAGCGGCAACTATACTCCGGGAAACAATGCCATAGGAAGCTGGAGCTCACAGACTGGCAACATCACCTATACCATCAATGCCAACCAAACCATTGATACCTACGCACCTGAAAATGTGTATATAGACCATGGAAACGTCATGTTTCTGATGCCGCACACACTGGATGCGGCTGCCACACTGACCATTGTGCTCAACGACGGGGTGAGCGACCACACCGTCAGCTGTTCACTCAACGGCGACGTGTGGCTACCCGGCTATACAGTGACCTACAAGCTCTCTGTCGGCAAACTGCGTGAGGGCTACTATCTGGTTGTTGAACCAAGCAGCGACTACGACTCTTCCGTCAACAAGACCGTGCCCGTAGAGAACGCTACCTCCACAACCACCGAGACCAAGAAAGGCATGGGAGCTGACAGCTACGAAGGAACAAGCTCTCAAAGCGGACACTTCTTCATTCACAGCTTCCGCAACTCCAAGGACTACAGCCAAGGAGCTTCTGGCGTGAATGTATTCGACAACGTCGGATGGCAGGTTGTAGGCTTTGCTGACACCAACGACAATGACTATACCACCGCCACCTATACACCAAACAACACAAATGCCAAGTTATGGGTGTCGGCACTGACAGGATGGAACGCTTCCTGTTCAGACCCCGATGAAGTTCAAGCAGAACAGCCTGGAGGCATGAAACAGGAAGTCTTATACACCATGAACTCTGTTAGCGGAACGGAAAGAAACCACGCCACCATTCTCAGCAACAACAACAATGTCACTGAAGGCTTCAACTTATCAACCAACCTGCCCAACGGCTCGAGTCACGATGGTGACAAGATGCCAGGATATTCCTATGACCACCGTTCTCTCAATATCTACAACTCCGCCAACAGCTATATCGTTAACGCACAAGGAACCTATCGTTTCCCTTTGGTCTATGGCAATAGCTACCAGAACGGAGTAGCAAGAACCCTCTCGATGAACACACTCGTCGATCATGCCGGGCATGCCATCCGACATGCCAACATTCTGGAACAGGTCAACAGTTACGAAGATGTTCTGATAGAAGACCGAACAACATACTTGACCACAGAAGAACAAGCAGCGGGTGGTGAAACCAAAAAACGTTATTCGCGCATTCGTTACGGTGGAGCAAATCATACCGATGAAATCACACTGGACCTCATCTGGCAAGATGTCAGCGGCCTCTTCACCGTGAATCCAAGCGGCTTTGTCAGAGTTCCCACAGAGTCTGAGACAGGCTTTGCCAACTTCACCGTCAATTCAGCCAACCTACAACCCGGAAATGGCGTCATCGCCTTGAAAGGTCGTCGCAGAACCATCGTTGTAGATAAAGTGTTCGACGGTTCTGGAACACTGCTCTCACAAACTGAGGTAAGCTCTACAACGGCTGACCAGGCCCATGCAGAAATCCTCTGGACCTGGCATATTTGGGTGACAGATGAGGTGTATCCTAACAGTGATGCCAGTTCAGTAGCCTCCAACTATCCACAGTATGACAGCAACACAGCTTCCAAGATTCCAAGCTTCTATGATGCTGGAGGAGTGGCAACAGGCAACCGAATTCTTCCCGTCAATCTGGGCTGGGTACCCGACAATATGTCGTTTTCCAAGTACGACCGTCGTGAAATATGGGTAAAAATCAAACAGACAGAATCTGAAGAAGTCATCTACTTCAAGCTATGCCGCGAAGTCAACCAGCAGGCGGTTAGCGGCACGTCAACCATCTATCAGTGGGGACGGCCGACAGCATTACCCATGACCAAGCATCTTGACGCTTCAAATAGAACGCTCTACAATGCTTCTTCAGCTCTCCCTTCATCTACCTTCACTGCAACAGTTCTGTCGCCACAGGACGCAATTATGAGCCCCACAAAGGCAGCAGTTGGTTGGAATCCAGCTACCAACTACTGGTCAGAAAGTTCAAAGACACTCTACGACCCCTGTCCGCCCGGTTTCCGTATGCCAGGTGGAAGCGTGTTCACCACCTTCTCACTCACAGGCAGCGATGTTTCTTCAGGAAACGGTCTTAACGCATGGCCGGCAGAAGGGTTTATTTCGTCGGGAGGCTATTTCTACACAACCCAACACACAACCATTACGCAGGCAGACCGCTACGGGCCCAAAGTATATCTTCCGCTGACAGGAATATGGTCTGACAGCTACACGCAGAGTAATACCAACAAGGGTTACGGTTGGACAGGTGTCCAAGGCAGTCACATAGAGTATGTGCCGAGCAGCAGCAGTGCCGGATTCTTCAAATTCAATGAAACCACTCTCAACACAAGCCATGCGCTCCCTGTCAGGGCAAGGTCTCAATAGAAGCGGAAGGTTACCACTGGTCTGTATTGCGGGTGGGATCAAACACAACTGTGATGTTCTCTGGTCCTCTCACCTTGTCATCACCAGGCTCTAACTCATCTACGAAAGCATAGCAGTAGATGAAGCCGCTCTCCCATTTGATATTCATCTTCAGGAGGTTGATGGTTACCCTGGCAGTGAGCTCCTCATTGGTGCGTGCATCTTTTCCTTTCATAGTGATGATGATGTGTGGTACATCATCGTCGGTCAGCACCTGTGGTACCACCAGAAGAATGTTGCCCGGAGCATAGTTGTAATGATGTCCGGTATGTTCAGGCTCGTAGGAACGGTCACGCAGCTCTTTCTCGTTGTTAGCATCACGTTCCATGTAGCGAAGCGCATTGGCATCGCCTCCATTGTTGGACGGTGATTCCTCAAAATAGCCATACATGAAATTGTCATCGAGCATGACACGACGATTATCATCATCAAACAAGAACCAATAAGGATTCTGTATGTAGTGGTTAACGGTTGCTGACCCGGTAGGTGAACCCACGACATTCGATATAACTTCGGTTTGACCGGTAGAAGTATTATAAGAAGATGTGAAGTCGCTCACAGTGTAGATGTTGTTCAGAGACATTGACAAAGATATGTCGGCAAAAATCTTGTTTCCACCTTTGTCGGTGAAGTCATCACTCAGTCGTTTCCACCGTTGTGTCTTATAGGTTTTCAACCCACCAGTGAGCCAGGAAGCATCATCAGGAATTCGGTCGCCAACGCCCAGCGTAACAACTTTACCATAGGCATTTACATAGGTAGGTGTTTCACTTACCGGAATAACAACATCATTAGAGAGAGTCACCGATGTCCCAGGCTCGATACTCTTCACGGTAAGGGCCTCACCAGCGCTATCGGCAATATATACCATCTTATCAGCAGCACGCATAAAAGCATAAAGACGAACCTGAGCCAGCAGGTGATGAAAACTGAAAGGAACGGGTTTGGGGTGATAGCCCGTGACGTTGTCTTCCGCATCGCGGTCGGGAACCAAGGGGTTGGATGTGCGAGAACGGTCGCAAACGATGTCGCTGGCCATGAAATCAACCTGCTCGGCTGCATCCGGGTGCATGGTGAAACGCACCCGTCCCATACCGTTATTCACATGATAGGGCTTTGTATCATCTGTGGTGATGGCAATGCCATAGGTTCCCGGGTCACCAGTAGGGTTGTACGGATAATAAGCCCAAAACGATGCATACTCACGCTGGGTAGGGTTGATTGCGCTTGCAACTATATTATTGGACCAGAAGCGTAGGGGAGAGTAGGAGAGAGCATTTCGCCCGTTGGCATAAGGCTCTATGGAAGCCTGTTGGTTGAAAAATAGGTCAGCAGGCGGTTCCACTCCTTTGTCAGTCAGGTACTCCTGCCAGGTCTGCTGACCAGTGAAAGCACCAAAGATTCCTACATAGTATTCTCTCTGCCGTTCCTCAGCCTGCTGTGTCGAGGTATTATATATATAATAAGTACGCGAGGCTGTGGCGGGCAGACGTACTTCCTGCCGGTTCACCAGCGAACCGTCTGCCCTCGTGGCTGTCTGACTTCCTATCACTGAAGCACTGAATGCTATCTCACTCTTCATCGTGGCAGGGTCAGACATGCCATTGTAATCGTAGTCATTCTTACACCCCATCAGGAGGAGCGAAAAGAGACCGACACCTAAAAGTCTTCTTATCATTTTTTTGTTTTCTTTATTTTTTCAACTGATTATCTTACAACAACCTTCTTTCCGCCAAAGATATAAACACCAGGCTGAATGGACGGATGATTGCGTAGCAAGGTCTGGGGAGTCTCGTTGGTGGCAACGCGGCGGCCTTGCAGGTCATAGACATTGCAGGGCCAAGGTTCCTTCTTCGAAAGTTCATCCTCAATACCCGGCTCACCAGGAATCTCTTCGTCACCCTCGAAGGTGACTACCACACCAGGACGCGATGCCCCGGACGGTGCGTAGTCATAGACCAGATAGACCTTGTTGTGGTAAACATACTTGTTATCACGCTGTGCAGCTGTGGCATTGCGAGCCGTTGCCCAATGAGCATTTTTCAGCATTGCCTTTTGTTCGGCATTTGCATCATTGAAGGCATCCTGAGAAATAACACCGGTATAGGTGGACTCTTCTGTGTGGTCCCGGTACCAGTTTTCGTTGGTATAGAAACCTACGGCACTGGAGGCATCGTAGTTATACCACTTCTTCGATCCGGCAGAAGATATATTGTCACTCCACGTATCCTTATCTCCAGGGTCACCAACAAACGGCAAGCCGAAAACCATCACATGGCGACCATTACTCCAGGTAGGAGCAACGCCTGTCCGGTCTTGAACTTTTTGGTCGATGGCAGCGTCGGAAAGCAGTTTCTCCAAGTATTCACCATAGAGGCGTATCTTATTATAGCTCTCCGTGATAACCGTTGGTTCAAGGGTGGGCAAGCCCAGTTCGACATAGTAGGGCTTCAGGCTCGGATCAGCATTCTCCTCTGCCGTCTTGGTCGTGCTGTTCCATTTCATCCAGACACCCTGCTTCGGATTGCTCACACGGAGCACCACAGGCCAACCAGCAGGAATGAACTGCGGGTTACCCATGTTGTTCAGCTGACTGACGGAACTCAGACGAAGCGATTTGGGCATTGGCTCGTTGTTGATACTGGTAAAGGCAGCGTCGATAGTCGAGCTCAGACGAGTGTCGAAAGGCACATAAAGCGTGGAGTAATAATTGTTGTCGCGGTTGGCCTCTACCAGTTCCAGAACATCTCCATTACTGTCACACTTGTAGCTGCCACGCTGAACCTTCACACGCAAGGGCATCTCGTTGTAAGGCCATTCCTGTCGGGTTCCTACAGGCTGTAGCAACCACTTGGTGTCTTGAATTGCGTAGTTCAGACCATCAGTAACCCACTCATCATAGAGGTCTCCTATCTCCTTCATCTCATTATTGGTATGCACCGTGATACGGTAGCGATGATTACCATCTATGCAGAGATAGTTGGTCTTAATATTTTCACCCAGTGTGGCATCGTCAGCTGCCTCAGTTGCCATGATACGCATGGTGACGGCAGCACCACCAATGTCATTCAGGCGGAAGGCGGTAGCCGTTTCATCAAGTTTCGTAGTACCGACATCACCAGCTCCAGCTTCTGCATTGACAAAGAGACCCTGTGTAGAAAGACTGTAACGGTCATAGCGGTCTCCCTCTGGAGAGAAGTAGAAAATGCTCGACGGGTCGTACTCAACAGGAAGCAATTCGATATTGCCGCGAAGCGCGGGATGCGGAGCGATGTCACGGTTTATATACTTGTCGTTATCATCAATCTCATCGATATGCTTATTGAACTCACCGAAGGTATGGAACGTAGTATGCTCCTCATCGGTCTCAAAGAAATGCAAGTAACGCGGCTTCTTACCTGTAGCACTGGCAGAGGTCAGGTTGTTGCTCTCGTCAAATCCCTCATAGTCTTTCTCTGACTGGAACCGATATCCACTGATGTAGCGTGGTCCGACAATTCCGTTGATTTCCTTTCCATCGTGGTCAAGGGCCTCACGCGAGAAGGCCTGGATGCGGTAATAACCTTGACTGAGCGGGACAAGATTGCTACTGGTAAAGGTCAAAGGCAGGTCGGTACCTGTTGGACGCGGGTCGGTGAACTCCAATGTTTCCCCACCATGTTTCTTGAATGTGCCGCTATACACCAGTTCACGGGCTTTGACGATAGTTTTGAAATCTATGATAGCCGGGTTAACACGATAGGCGTCACGATAGTCTTTCAAAGTGTTGTAGAGGGTGATGTTGTCGAAACTATTAGCCACCTCCGGTTTCAAACCACCCACATAACCAGCCCTTTCAAAGTAGGGAAGCAGTTGTTCTGGTGTAGTCATGAGTCTCCAATTGGCATCCTTGTTGACTCGCAGTTCGCCAGCATGGTCTTTATATTCCAGTTCAGCATGATGAGTAGAAGTGTTGTGAACCATATAGAATGATTTATACTGATCGTCGTCAGGGTCTAAATAGGCACTGGTGGGGTGCATGAGGAATGAGTAGTTATTCATACCTTCCATCATCTCATACACTGCATTGCGTGCACCCCAGGTCTTGCGGTCGTTGTAGCCACGTCCCGGGTGCGTGATGCGGCTCTTGTCAAAGTGGATGCTGCTACTGATACTTCCCGTATAGCGAGCCTGGTCGATGGTTTCCATCGTTGTTGTCTCACTGGGAGAATAATCCGTTGTGTAGTCAATGGTTTCAATCTTGTCGGGGTTAGCACTATCCTCAGAAGGCAGCTTACCTGCCGTAGTGATAACAACATTATCCCAACCAGTACCATTGATGGTTGCATAGCGCGAGTGGAGCACAAAGCCATAGGGATCACCCTCTGGGGCCCAGAGGTAGTTGTTGGTATAGTGAGCCGTGCGGTCGTGACGTGCTCCGATACCATCTAAATAAGAGAAGTTCATCAAGCCATCGTTGTCGTTGTTGGTCAGCATGGAATACCAGGCTGTAGTGTTACGACCTTTTGTTGCGAAACTAAACTCGTCGGGATCGACTTCATAGACCACATCGATGATTACCTGACGGTTTCTATGACTGGCGTCAAGCTGTGTCAACGGATGTCCGTTTTGCGCAACAACGGTTTCATAGTCGCGTGCTGAAGGGTCCTCAGTAACAGACACCCATCTGATCTCGTAAGCCAGTTTTCTGACACCATCCTCAACAAAAGTTCTCTGGATACGTCCTGTGACGGGGTCAGCATATTCGCTGGTGAAGTCAACTTTATAGGTTATGCCGTCGATGGTTGTCGTGGCACCTTTCCAGTTAGCATCAGCCTCCTCATAGACAGGAGCCTTTGGCATTAAGCCGGACCCCACAGGCCATTCGTTTTCACCATTCAGGGTAATAGAGCGCATCACATCACGCTGATAGAAAGTGTATTTACAGAATTGACGCCTCATATACCAAGGCACTGTCAGTGTGTTACCGATTCCCACCCGTTCAACAGAATAATCTTTAATCTCATCGTTCACAAGGTCACGCAGAGAAGCACTGTTAAGCTTTTCCTGAATGGAAGCCCTGGCAGCTGCGGTGAGCTGCGATCCGATGGTTGTTCCCTCTGTCACTGAGAAGTCTGTACCTCCCGTTATGTTTGAACCTTTGATGGTTTCCGTAGCCCTGGTGTAGGTACGGTCAGGACCGTCACCACCTGTCACCACGGTCGATGTGCTGGTCATGTATTCCGGGTAGTGGTATTTAAGCCATTCTGCCAAGTGCTGGTCAACGCGAGCCTTTTGGCTATTACTCAAGTCAGCCCCATCCGTATAGTCGAGGGCATGCTGATGAGCGATGACCAAGTGATAGATAACATTGTTGGCAAAGGTCAGCAAGTCAGAGATGTAGAATGGGCGCACAGACTTCGTGTCATCATCATAGAGTGAAGCCGTTGGGTCGTTTTCTATGGGTGCACCCTTCAGATAGAGATATTGTTCACTGGCATCAAGGTCCTTATTGTCAGTGGCACGGTCGAAAGTTACAAACTTGATAGCGGTACCATAAGCAGGACTGTCCTCATCATCATCAATCAGTGCCAGGTAATAGACATAGACGGGGTTGCCGTTTTCATCCACCGCGTTGACCTTTTTACCATCCTTGATTTCAGTCTTCTGCAATCCCTGGACGATGGCCCAGTGACTCTTCTGTATATTGGAGTTGATGATACCCTCCGTCGTGTCGTAGAAGAGAGAAGACGAAGGATTGGACTGATAAAGACTGTAGTTTTTCATCTCAAAGTCGTAGGGGTCGCCCACAAAGGCCCACTTCTGGTCGGCCTCGTTGCTCTGCGTTGTCTGGTTGGCATAGGAACGATTTTCTCCTTCATGGGTATTCAACCATCCGTAAGCAGGAGTGGAGATATCATTGCCAGACTTATATTCAACTTTCTCGACCAGTTTATAGACCTCGTTGACGATATGTCCGTCAGAATTATATTCATAGTGGTCAAAGACCTGTTCGTAGCTCACCACACGCACGTTAGAACCTTTATAAGTCTGGTCCCACTGGTAGTTAGCGTTCGACCATGTATATTCATCCTGAGAAGCATCGTCAGAGGTGGTGAAGAACTTTGCCACATCGTCGTTGACAGTATAGACATAGGCTATTTCGTAGTACGGTCGTCCATTGCTGTCGATAATAGCCTTTGCAGGATTCAGACCGTTGATGAAGTTATTTTTGACATCGCCCTCCCAGATGGTTATCTTGTCTTCACCTGTGAAGTTGGCAAGATTCTGCAGCTGCGTGGTGATGGAATTGTTCTTTGCAGACTTTTCAGAATCGCTCTCTGTGCCAGTATAACCATTATATGACAACTGGTAACACTCGATATAGTCACAACCAAAGCGTTTCAACGTAGGTGGAAGCGATTTAAATACATCGCCATACTTCAGTTCCACATGTTTCAGCGTAGCTTTCAGTTCGCCATTGATATTATAGATGTGTACATTGGCGTCGAAGCAGTCATTGTCAGCCTTATCGTCATCTTCTGCAACAGCTGTACGAATAGTAGCTTTCTGTATGTCGCTGGTTTTAGTGCTGAGGCTGAAATACTGAAGCGTGAAGTCGCTCTCGTTGGTACCGTCAGTCGAAGTGAAGTCTTTGCGCATCACCCTGGCATAGTCATTTGTCATATTTCGCGGATCGGTATTGGTGTAGTCACCCACCAATATATCATCCACCGATACTTTCTTCAGCGATGCCGTGCGGATAAAGTAATCATTTGCACCACCAGTCTTGCACATTTGTAAGCTCCAGGTAGTGTTACCATTAGACGTATTGCCGCCGACACCGTTCTTTCCATAAGGCGTGTTGACATTGGTATCGCCCAGATGTAAATAGTTGTACCAATTGTCCTGCCCTTTCTCTTTCATGGTTCCGTATCCCGTGCCGAGCCATACATCATTGATCTCGCTGTTGCGCAGTCTTCCCTCATCTTCCCAGCGGCGTCGGTTGATGACCGTGAAATTATAGGGATCGCCAACGAAGGCCCAGTGCAGACCTTTAACGCCCATATCCCATCCTGTCGGCGAGAGATTTTTGTTTCCTTCCGGATAGCTGCTTGTCAGTGTAGTCTCATTTTCATCGCGATAGGTCGGACTCTCCTTGTCGGTGTCAATATTGGTTTTGTCGTAGTACAACCAGTTTCGGTCGCCTACCATCACGTCAAGCCACTGTGGTTTTACATTAGCGTCGGCAAAGTCGGTAGTAGAAGTGAACAAGTGGATATCATCCTTAGTAATGTCATCTAAGGTGTAGGTGACACGGAAGACAAACGACAGGCGACACTTGGTGAAATCGCCACCAGTTCCTTCCTGGAATACCCATCCGTCCTCAATCGTATGCTTGGTTCCCTCATCATCACTCTTGTCCTTACAGTTCTCTATATTATAGGCATTGTCCTTAGACAGGCGGAACGGGAAAGTAGAACCATACCAGGTGTTGGGATCCCGATTCTTTGCATACTCCAAGTTACCATACTTCACAAATTTGCGCTGTAGATGTCTGGGCACTTCTCGAATCAGCTCACCCATTCCATAGTATTCAGAGAGTTCATCCTTCACTACAGGCTCACCCACATAGTTCTCCTTATAGGCCCAGAAATAGACCTTCATGGGGTGAGAGAGATGAATGACGGTATAGTCGTTATTGGCGGCATGATAGCCAGTATATTTACCCGAGAGGTGCTTCGTGTTATTCTCATCATAGCTCAGATTGATGCCATAAGCCTTCGGGTTTTCACTCTTTGCTTCACGGTAGGTTCGTTTCAATCCGTCATGGGCCAGATAATAATATACATTTCTGTAGCCAAGCACCTGGTTATCAGCTCTGAATCGCAGGGCAAATGCCTCGGGGTCTTCAGTTGTTGTGGGCACCACTTCCCAGTAGAAGCTGGAATTATAGGGTTTACCATAGTTTTTGTTGTCGATTTCCACTGGCGTGTCATTCTCGTCAAGATAGACAATCTTTTCCCGATGGTCAATATTCGTTTCGTCGGGTGGTGTCAAGTGTACGCAATCGACTACAAACTGGAAGTTTGTTTCCTGCGGTTCATATCGGCAGAGATTGGAAGCCACGGTTCCGGGAGCCATGTCCTCTCCATTAACCTTGACAGTTGTCTGGTTGAACTCGTCGTTCGTGCAATAGACCTGCAGTTTGTAGGGGTCTCCCACGAAATACCACTTCAGGTTCTGTGGTACCGACTCCATACGGTTGTTGGTTGTTCGGAACTGGTTGTAGTTATATTTCTGACTGTTATCATCAACATAGTCAGTACCATTCCACACGCGTTTCTCAGCCGTAATGCCTTCATATAACCTTCCTATCTGAGTTTGGAAGGTTCGTTCCTCATCGAAAAATGCATGATGACCAGTATTGTAACTAAGTTCATTTTTCTTCAACAATTCCGGGTCTGCAAAGTCCATGAAATAGACATGGTCGTTGTTGGCCAGCATGTCAGCTACATCAGTCTTTGTAGGATGTTTCTTCAAGAACATATCCGTCGTCACGGAATATTTCACATAGATAGTCTGTGGAGCACTGCCCGTGAATCTGTAGCCGCCGGCACCGTCAGGAATCAGGTTTCCGCTATTATCTCTCAGGTATCTATAGAAATTATACATGAGCACTCCCTGGTCATTATAAATATCCTTTCCGGTGACAGGGTCTCTCTGAGGCTCATCACTACGAAGATAGTCTCCGCTGACGATGAAGTTTCCTTCTGTTCGATAGTCATCCTGATAGAATGTATAGGTGCAGAACTGTCTCCTCAGCTCTATAGGCAACGAATTCATGGGATTGGTGAAGTCAATGACGTCGCCATCGGCATACATACGGTCGTTAGAGTCGTAGAACATTCGTACAGTTCCTGAAGGAAGGTTATCGATGAAGCGGGACATCTCCTGCGACTTGTCGGGAATCTCTGCGGTTGTAATCTCTCCGGCAGCAGCCATGGCTCCCGGAGTTTTCGGATATTTGCCGAGATAGGTCTTGGTATCTCCCGAACCGGCTGTTCCTATTTCATCATCGCGTTTCAACACAAATCGCAGGTCAACAAAATGGGTAGGTTCATAAGGTAGTGCCTGAATGTTGTAGTCAAGTGTTGTGTTGTTGTTATCACGAGGCATGAGCAACACCTCATCAACCTTGTCGATACTCGATTTAGTCATCTTCCAGTAGAGCGGCTGTCCGTCGTGGTTAGGTGAAGATGGGTTTACATACAGATTATTGACATCATCATAGTCGAATTCACCTGTTATGAAACTGAACGTATCGTCAGAGTTGGCACCCTGTCCTGGAGCCAGACCCCATCGATAGCTGCGTGGTGATGATTCGCTGTACTGCGGAGTGTTGACAGCATGTTCTGTAACCGTTCCTGTGGTATTGTTCAGCGTCGTGAAGTTCACCATGTGGTCACGGTGGATGGCCACAGTGTTTGTGCGTCCATAGATGGCATCGTATTTTTCTTCGACAGCAGCACTGGTATTGAAGATATAGAGATCATAGGGGTCGCCGGCAAAGCTCCACAACCAGTTTTTCTCCTGGAAGGGGTCATGGTCGTTCACACGGTAAGCTTCAGCACAACGGCTGTAGCTCCACTGATTCACATTCTTCGTGCTTTCCTTATAGATTTTGTAATCATTGTTCAACCATGAGATACGTCCGTTAGCCTCTCGTCGCAAGAAATACTGGCCGTTGGCGTTTGAATAGTTGTTGTTGGTATTCATGACCAGGAAGTAGAGATACTTGTAGCGTTCCACTGTTCCCGGATTGTCGTTGGCCTTACTCATTTTCTTTTCGTAAGAGCTCAAGTCGAAAGCGATGTCAAGAATCGTACTGGAAGGATTGAGGATGGCGTGGGTGCTTGCGGCATCCGAAGTCATCAGTCGGAAAGGTATTCCCTTGCCGCTGGGGTCACCGTATGGTATGACTTCATAATCGACATAGAAGTCAATCCAAGAATCGGCCTTCTCCTCATCCGTCTTATCATCAAAAGTTTTGAAGTAGGGGAAGATTTCAGACGTTGAGTTGACATCGACCGTTACCTCCTGAATGTTTTCCCCGCTGGCTCCCCGTTCCACGGCTATCCATGTGTTTTCGTCGGCCGGGTCAACCTTATCGACATAATATTTCACGGAATAGGTGCAATATTTGCGCATGAGTTCCTGGGGAAGCTCAAAGGGCGACAGTGCCATGACATCAGGTTTTTTAATGTCCAGCTGGCGTCCGTCGATTTTTGTTGTCAGGTGGAAGCGGTAGTTGTGCTTGGTTACAGGGGTGAAGACAATCTGGATATTCTTGTTCAGATATTCCATCTCAGCAGGACTTTTTTGGAAGGCACGCTGCAGCTCCCATCGGCCGTCATCTGTTATCCGACAAATGGGATAGTAGGCCTCGTCACTGACAGAAGAGGTGGAACGTCTTGTTGACTCCTTCCACATGAACGGCACCAGCAACAACAGTCGATAGCCACCGTCGGGGTGGGCCGTAATGGCAAAACTCTGTCCGATTCCGTCGGTGGAATTACGGGTCCAGTCGTTCAACTGCATCTCCAAGGGTTTTGTTGACTTCGGCCCGCTGGATTCATAGACCAGGCCTGTCACCTTATCGGTGTCGTTGGTTCGTCCTACACTGCTGATCTTCAGGTTGTAGGGGTCATCACCGTTGAGTCGCCAGAGATAGGTGTCAGTGGTATGGTCGGTCATCGGATTGGCATTGGCCATGATGTTTCCGCCGCCATATCCATTCACGTTTCCGATACCCATATAATAGGTGGCGTCACCACTGGTATGTGAAATCTGGTATTTCACATTGCTGGTCAGGTCGAGGCCGCCTTCTTTCTGCGCATAGTTGTACTTCACATAGAAAGTCTTCGACTCTTCCGGCAGCTGATAGTTAGCAGCGAGAGATGAAGCCGAAGTAATGGAGAATGCCGTGACATAGCTACCGTCTGTTGTTACGTCGTAGCTGCCGACAGCAGCATCGTAGTACAAGTATTCGCTATCATCGATAAGCGGTGAGCGTATCAGTTCGGGTATGTGGACATAGTCGCCGGCATCTTGCTTCTCGGTGAAGCGGATGGCTTCCACATTGCTGTTGTTGATGACAATGTAGGTGAAGGTGTATTTAAACGGAACCAACTCTACCTGAATATTGGCTTTCCCCTTGGTGTAGGCATGGCCACGCACCAGCCATGCCGACCCTGTGGCCTCTGGCGTGTAGCCTAAGTAAGCATATAGCCCGTTCATGTCTTGCTCGCCGGTAGCCGCCATGAGCTCATACTTTCCGTCACTGCCATCGAGGATGATGAACGACTGGTAGGACTGTTCTCCCTGAGCATCCAGAGAAACCGCATTCTTACCCAACCCTATGCTGCTGGTTCCGATGAGCGATGCATCCGAATGTATGAGCCGTACGTCGTAAGGGTCTATGTTGTTATCGGGCAGCGAGGCAAGATTGGCCGTGGGCTTCCAAGTAAATGCGTCCTCTGACTTAAATTCACTGCTGCCGTCAACGGTCAGTCCGACACCTGCCGTGTTGGAAGCGAAGTTGTTGCCATTGAACTTTAGGTTGTATTTCTTCGCACCGAGCAGGTTGGGCTGCATCAGCCGGTCGGCATCGAAGTCGTAGGTCACAATGATTTCCGTGATGCCCGACGTGTAGGGCAGTTCTGTCTCGCTATAGTAGTATTGGCTGACCAAGGATGACTTGATGACATCAGGAATCTGTGGTGCATCGCCGGGTCGGCCCTTACCTTCGGCACGAATGGCAATCTGTCCGCTCTTGTTTCTAACCTTGTAAATATACTCGTTGAGGGGCAACTCCATTTCCACTTTCAGTGCGGCATTGCCGTGTTGCAAAGTCTCGTCACGGCTCAACATGACAGTACCGCCTTCAGTACATACGACATGGGCCAGCGTGTTGTCGGTGATATTGGCACCCGATGCCAATACCATCTCGAACGGTCCTGTCGGCGACTCGCCCACCAGGAAGAACGTAGAACGGAAGTTCTCCGTCTCACCATCGCTCATCTTCATGGCTCCCTCAGTGTCGTTGACATAGGACAGCGGGGCACCCACCACAATTTCGTCGCTCAGCTTGTTGACCAAGTGCAAGGCATAGGGGTCGATGCCTTTCGAGACTGTCTTGCCGGTGAAAGCCCAGAGGTGCTCGTTGTTGTTGGCCTCGACTGTCGAGAAGGGCTCTTCCGACAGTCCGATGAAGTCATCACCAGTAGTTCCCACATACCAATCGGATACCTGCATGTTGTAGAATCGCTGTCCGTCGAGCCTCAGAAGGTCTTCAGTATCATCGTTATAGACATAGGTTACATAGACGTCAGCATCGGAAGCAGGTATCTCTGTGAGTGGTTCTGTGCAGTCAGCATTGCTCCAAAACTTCCAGTTTGTGACGAATGGGCTCCGTATGG
>CAMNOK010000014.1 GCA_946546825.1 uncultured bacterium | reverse complement strand
TTTACTGAATAAGAAGGGGAAATCTTTCTACAGGGATTAGGTGCCCTTTCGTAGGGGTTTTGTCGCAAACTTAGAGTAACTTTGCGACAAAAGTCGCGAAGTTACAATGCACTCTGCATAAAAAACAAACCAGTTTGTTTTGCATTTCACTCGTTTTTAGTAACTTTGCGGTCGATTAGCAAAGTGCTTGTCAAGGGGTGCTCACCATTGTGGGCTGAGATGATACCCTCCAAAACCTGATACGGGTAATGCCGGCGTAGGGATGATAGAGTAGCTGACCCCCTTATTGTTTATTTAATAAGGAATCATGAAGTAATGAACAGAAAATGGTTTTTGATGGTAGTTGCCGTCATGCTTGCTCTTCCTGTAGAGCGCATGGTGGCGAGTAATGTTGTCGGAGAGAATAACGGTGATGTTGATTCTCTTCGTTTTGAGAATTTGCAGGAAGTCCTTGTGAGCGGAGTTCGTGTGCAAAAGAATGCGCCATACGCCGTTGCCAATATCAAGAAGAAGGAACTTCAGGCTTTCTCGAAGACGGGAAGAGAGTTGCCATTTCTTTTAGCGCAGACTCCCGGTGTAATGGCATGGAGTGAGAACGGTTTGGGCACGGGTACGGTATATATGCGTATTCGTGGTGCTTCCGATTCAAGAATCAACGTGACGCTCGACGGTCTGCCCCTCAACTCGCCAGAAGATCAGTGTGTCTTCTGGGCCAACATGAACAGCTATGCGTCGCTGTTAGGCAGTGTGCAGATTCAGCGTGGCGTTGGAACATCGGTGAATGGCGACGGAGCCTTTGGCGGCACGGTGGCCCTGACCACTGCAGCGCCGGCCGAGACTCCCTCGGGAGAGGTGTCGGCATCGTTTGGCAGCTACAACACCTTCAACCTGGGCGGCTCTTTCTCTACGGGACTCTTAGGAAACCATTTCATTCTGGATGGTGCCTACCATGAGACCAACACCGACGGTTTCATCCACGGAACGGCAGGTCGGTCGGGCAGCTATATGGGAGGTGTGTCCTATCTGGGTGACAATCTTGTTGTGCGCTATCGGAATATCGGAAACTTCGAGAAGACCGGCCAGGCCTGGAACGGCGTCAGGGCCGGTTCAGACGACCAGAGCATCATGAACGGCACCTATGGCGACTGGACAGGTATCCGAACCTACAAGGACCTTTACAAAATAGGGCTGGGACGCTACAATAGCCTCTATGAGCGGTTTGTGTTCAATGATGACGGCTCCTACTCTACGGAGGGCTATGCCCTGAAGAATGGAAGCCTTTGGGAGAAGGCCACCGACAACTTCTGGCAGAATCATAACATTCTTTCCGCTGCATGGGATATATCATCGCATTGGAAGGCATCGGCATCGCTACGCTATACCCACGGCTACGGCTACTACAACGAATTCAAGTATGACTACAAATTGAAGAAATTTGGACTATCGCCTGTTACCAGTGCCTCCGGTGAAATTGTCGAAAAGACAGATTTTATTCGTAAGAAGGGCATGCGTCAGAACACTTACGGCAGCGTGGCCAACATCAACTACCGCGACAGCCACTGGGACATCATCGGTGGAGTGACGGCACAGCTCTTTGCTGCCAACCATTTTGGCTACCTCACCTATGTCGGTGACCCCCGTGTGGCCGCTCGTGTCCTTTCCCGTGGTGACTACCAGTATTATAACTCAGACGCCGACAAGAATGACTACAGCGCCTACTTGAAGGCAGCCTACAAGATAACTCCGCTTTGGACGGTCTTTGCCGATGCGCAGTACCGCCGTGTCGATTATACCACCGACGGTGTGAACGACAAGTTTGTCAAGGAAAACGGAGCTTATGTCAACCAGCGTCTCGACATTGATGAAAGCTATCATTTCTTCAACCCCAAGGCTGGTTTCAGCTTCCAGCAGAACGGCCATCGCTTTTATGGTTCTGTTGCCATGAGCCATCGCGAACCGGAGCGTAACAACTTCACCGATAATGGCAACTATCCCGCCCCCAGTGCAGAGCGCCTGCTGGACTATGAGGTCGGCTATCAATATACAGCCAGCCGCTGGCATGCCGGCGTGAATGCCTACTATATGGACTATAAAGACCAGTTTGTGCAGACGGGTGCATTGAGCGACATCGGTGAAAACCTTACCACCAACATCAAGGACTCCTACCGCATGGGAATCGAACTCTCGGCCGGCGCAGCGCTCTGCCCGTGGCTCAGCATCGAAGGCAATGCAGCCCTGAGTAGCAATAAGATCAAAGATTTCCATGAATATGTTGAAGACTGGGACGACTGGGAGGGCAATGCTGATGCTGCCCAGTATCATTGTGACGGAAATGGCGATGAGCTGCGTGAGTTCCACTACGGCAAATCAACGCTGGCATTCTCGCCCTCGGCCATCCTCAACGGCTTTGTAGATTTCCATTTGGCTGGTTTTCAGGCTATATGGCACACCAGTTTTGTCAGCCGTCAGTATCTTGACAACACGCAGAACAGCGAGCGGTCGTTGCCCTGCTACTCCGTGTCCAACCTGAATCTCAGCTACAGTTCCAAGGTGAGAAAAGCCTTGGGTATCAAGGAGGTGGTGCTCGGCATGAACTTCAACAATGTCTTCAGCCGCCGCTATGCTGCCAATGCATGGGTCTATTCCGCCATCTGCGAAAGCTATGGCCACACCAACGACAACCGCTACTATCAGATAGGTTTCACTCCTATGGCCGGTTTTACCGCCATGGGACATATCACTTTGAAGTTTTGACGGAGTCCTTTGTATGACTGTGATGGAATTTGTTTCGACCTATGGCCTTGACCTGTTGACCACGGTTCTTGGTCTGATCTATATCTGGCTGGAGTATCGGGCGTCAATATGGTTGTGGATGGTAGGTATCATCATGCCGGCACTCGACATCGTGCTCTACTGGCAGCACGGACTGTATGGCGACTCCGGCATGGCTTGCTATTATACCGCAGCAGCCATCTATGGCTATATTGTTTGGAAATGGGGCAAGGGAGAGAAGCACGAGCTTCCCATTACCCACATGCCGCTGAGACACTACCTGCCTGCGACCCTGTTTTTCGCAGGAGCTTGGGCCGCCACCTATTATATATTAACAAGATGGACCAACTCCACGGTGCCCGTGCTCGACTCCTTTACCAATGCTTTGTCTTTTGTCGGACTGTGGGCGTTGGCACGCAAATATATGGAGCAATGGTTTTTCTGGATTGTGGTCGATGTGGTGTGCTGCATGCTCTACATACAGAAGGGCATACCCTTCAAGGCCGGGCTCTACGGACTCTATGTCATCATAGCTGTTGCAGGCTATTATAAATGGAAGAAGATGGCGGCTCAAGAAGTGTGAACACATTCCTCAAAAAACATCGCCGCCGGGATACGTCTTGTTTATGTCAGGAGATGGTAGGTGCCGCCAGAGTAGGGCTTTACCACGCCCTTCATCTCTAAGCCGAAGAGGAGTGCGGTGAGCCTTCCAATGGCGATACCGCTTTTCACGGCAATGATATTCACCTGCAGGTCGTTGGTTTGTTGCAATAGCTTCACCACGGCCTGCTCTTCGTCTGTGAGTTCCGGAAAGAGTTGCCGCTCAATATGTTGTCTCTGTTCCTGTTGTGTAGATAGCGGTTGCCAGCCCATGATTCTTATGAAGTCGGAAGCCGAAGTGATGAGCGATGCCCCGTTGTCACGAATCAGATTGTTGCAGCCTTCGCTATAGGGCGCTCCCACATGTCCGGGGAAGGCACAAACCTCTCGGTTGTAGTCTCGAGCGATGCCGCAGGTGATGAGGCCGCCGCCCTTGGCTCCGCTCTCTACCAGGATGGTGGCATCAGCCATGCCTGCCACGATGCGGTTGCGGCGCACGAAGTTGCCTTTGTCGATCACCGTCATGCTCATGAACTCTGTCAGCAATCCTCCGTTTTTAGTCATTTCATCGGCCGTCTGTTGGTGGCGGGGAGGGTAGAGGTCGTCCAATCCGTGAGCCAGTACGCCGACCGTCGGTAAGCCGTTGGCCAACGCCTCCCGATGGGCATTGATATCCACGCCGTAGGCCAGTCCGCTGACGATGAGTGTCTCTGGACAGAGACTTCGCAGGTCTTGGCAGAAGCGTCTGACCAGGTCCTGTCCGTAGGCTGTGCAGTGGCGAGTGCCAACAATGCTCACTACGCGTAAGGCATTGAGGTCGGCAGAGCCTTTGTAGTAGAGCACGACAGGAGCGTCGGGACACTCTTTGAGACGTTGTGGGTAGTGGTCGTCACTCCACGGCAGAGGAATGACACCGTTTGCCTGGTCGTAGAGTAGTTCGTCTTCAGCCCGTCGAAGCGGTTCCTCCCAGTGGAGCAGCGCCTCTTGCAGCCGTGGTGAGCTGTCGCCAATGATGTCAGCGATGCTGTTTCGGTTCTCATAGATGGCCGTTGCTGTGCCCAGTTCCTGCAACAGCCGGATGGCTGTTGGCATGCTGACCCCCGACAGACGCGAGAGGGCAATGGCGTAGAGTGCTTCCTTCATCTTTTCATTTCCCATTTTTTGCTTTCCGCTTTCTGCTTTCCATCTCCCACTTTTCATGGTTTACTTTTCACGATTCAGGTAGGGAGCGAAAGCACGGTCGTAGTCCTCACTGTTGGAGAGTCTGCCGTTGACCAGTGCCACCAGTTCTACTTTAGCCCGGAAACAGAGTTGCTCGTCACAGGCCCGGAAGATGTCTTGTTCAAAGACGTATCGGATGCCCTCTTTGTGTAAGTTCAGGCGCGAGATGAACTCATCGTCACATCGCAGTGGTGTCTTGAACTGCAGGTTCATGCGAGCCACCACTGCATCGACCCCCTTCTCGTGCATCTCGGCAAAGCTCAGGCCGGTGGTTTTGAGAAAGCGGTGTCGTGTGTGTTCAATGTAGTGGAGGTAGTTGGCATTGTTCACGATGCCTTCAATGTCACATTCGTAGTCGCGCACCTCCATGCGGGTTTCAAAGATATAGTCTTTCATTTTTTCAAGTATTCATAACCAATGCGGCAGCGCAGACAGTCTTTGCGGTCGCAGTATTCTTTTTTCAGTTGGAGGAGTGCCTGTGAGTCGCCGGCGTTCTCCACATTGAGGCCACACTCCTGCCACATGCGGGTGATGTGGTTGGTTTCTGCTTTCAGCTGTTCCAGGAAGTCGAAAGCCCTGTCGCAGAGTTCTTCCTTAGAAAGGTGGCGGCCATAGGCAAAAAACATCGGAATGGCCGTGTTGATGAGCAGTAGGTTAAGTGAGGCTTGAGAGAGTTTTTTCTCACTCTTCGGACTCGTTGACCCAAAGAGATAGTGGGTCTGCCAGTAGGGCGTCACCGATGTGGAGAGCGTCTGCTCCATTTCCTTCACAGTCTTACAGTCCATCAGCTGGCTCAGTCCGGCTTTGTTGTTATGATAGAGGCGGGCCAGCTGAGCAATTCGGATATGTGGAAAGTTTTGCGGGCGGAGCCGTAGGAAGCGCCACAGCTTTCCATCTATAGGCGTCAGTGAGAACTTCTTGCGCAGGTAGGCATATTCGTTCTGCATCTTTGTCAGATAGCCTTCGGCCATAGCCTCTGCTCTGTAGCGTTCCGGTATAGATGAAGTCTCCAGCAACCCGGCCTGTCCCATGAAGATGGTCTCCACTTGGAAGAGGTCGTCGCGATGGTGGGCCACGCTGCCGAGAGGAATATTCTGAGCCCACATCTCAAAAGCATCACCATTGATGCCAAATCCGTAGTTGCGTGCCAGTGTCACGAAGTAGGCGGCTTCCCAAGAACCGTTGCAGCGCTCCACCCTTTGGCGTATAGCCTCAGTCTTCTGTTCCAGTCGTTCTGTCTGTAAGGCGCTCATCCACGCATGAACGGTCAGTCGAGACAGGTGGGGGATAATCTGGTAGCAGGGCGGATAGTGGTCGGTGGCCACCAACTCGTGGTAGTGGTCGATGATCTTTTGCGGAACGCTGAGCACCAGCGTTGAGGGCTCGTCACCTTGCTCCGTGTGTACGGAGACATCGGCCTTGCCCACCACATGCAGCACCACGTTGTTGTAGGCAGCATCGGTTTCGTGGTGATGAGCATACCAGTCGCTGGCTTTATCGTGAATCTCCACGTTCCCCACCCACAGCATGTCGTCAATCTTTATCTTTGCGTTGAAGAAGTCTGGACCGGCATTGCGGTTGTGCAAGCCGGGGTCGATGACCTCTATCCTGCGTCCGCTGATGTCCTTCAACTCTCCGAGAGGGAAAAGACGGTGCTTCCACACATAGTGCAGCAGTTGTTCCATACAAATAAAGAGTTCAAATTACCTTTAACAAGATACAAAACTACACAATTTTTTTGAATTCATGCTCCTAAGCCGTCATTTTTTAAATAAAATACTTACCTTTGCAACACTTAACACAACAAGTAGTATGAAGATAGCATTGATAGGTTATGGCAAGATGGGGCGGATGATAGAACAGATAGCCCTCAGTCGCGGACATGAGATTGTCTGCACTATAGACGTTGACAACCAGGAGGACTTCGACAGCGAAGCCTTCTCGTCGGCCGATGTTGCCATCGAGTTCACATCGCCCACAGCTGCCTATGGCAACTACCTGAAGGCTTTTGCCAAAGGTGTGAAGGTGGTGAGCGGTTCCACCGGCTGGATGAAAGACCATGGTGACGACGTGCGTCGTATGTGTACGAAAGAGGGTCAGACCCTTTTCTGGGCTTCCAATTTCTCTGTAGGCGTGGCCATCTTCTCGGCCGTCAATCGCTATTTGGCAAAGATTATGGACGGCTTCCCACAGTATGACGTGGAGATGGAGGAAACCCACCATGTGCACAAGCTGGACCACCCCAGTGGCACCGCCATAACACTGGCCGAGGATATCGTGGCCAACATCAACCGCAAGACGGCATGGGCCGAAGATACCACTGACCCGTCATTGCTGCGCATTGACCATATTCGTCGCGGAGAGGTGCCAGGCATCCATACCGTACGCTATGACTCAGAGGCCGACCTCATCACCATCACCCATGATGCCCACTCTCGCAAGGGTTTTGCCCTGGGTGCCGTGTTGGCGGCAGAATACACCCTTGACCACCAGGGGCTGCTGAGCATATCCGACATGTTTCACTTTTAGAAGCCTGCGTTGAAAACTCCGATAAATCTGAAATATTATAATTATGATAGATAAAGAAAAAGCAAAGCTGAACCCCGTCGTGCAATGGACGAAATTCGCTGTGGTGACTGCCCTCTATCTGCTCTTCCTCTATTGGGTAAAGAGCTGGTGGGGACTGCTTGTCATACCGTTTATTTTTGACATATATATCACGAAAAAGATTCGGTGGCAGTGGTGGAAAGATGCCGAAGGCCCCACGAAGTTCATCATGTCGTGGGTCGATGCCCTGGTCTTTGCCCTCGTAGCGGTCTATTTCATCAACCAGTTCTTTTTTCAGAACTATGTCATTCCCTCCAGTTCTTTGGAAAAGAGTCTGCTCACTGGCGACTACCTCTTTGTATCAAAGGTGAGCTACGGGCCACGTATTCCACAGACGCCACTGACCATGCCGCTCACACAACACACCCTGCCGCTCATCGGAACGAAGTCGTATATCGAGTGGCCCCACTGGGATTACCGTCGCGTGAAAGGACTGGGACGGGTGCAACTCAACGACATTGTTGTTTTCAACTATCCTGCCGGCGACACCATCTGCACAGAATTGAAATACCAGACAGAGTATTACAGCATGTGTTACGAGTTTGGCAAGCAGCTCTACATGCAGAACCATGCGGCCTTCAACATGGAGGATCTCAACAAAGTGCAGCAGCACGATCTCTTTGATGAGGTGTATATGTTGGGGCGCAGCTACATCCAAAACAACCCCAATGAGTTCGGATCCATCGAGGCTCGGCCCACCGACCGTCGCGAGAACTATGTGAAGCGCTGCGTAGGTTTGCCTGGTCAGACGTTGCAAATCAGAAACCGCATCATCTACCTTGACGGCAAGCCCAACAAGCAGCCCGACAATGTGGAATACAACTACCGTGTGAAACTGAAAGACTACATGCCCGACGAGTTGATGGACGAGCTGGGCATCTCCTTGGAAGACCTGAGCAGTCTCAACAGTTTTGGCTCGATGCCGCTCACAGCCCGAGCTGCCAAGCAACTCGCCAAACATAAGGAGTTGGTGGAATCTGTAGAATTGGACACCCGGGAAGAAACGGGCAACCTCTATCCGCTGAATGCCTGGACGGGCTGGACGCGCGACAACTATGGTCCTGTGTGGATACCGAAGAAGGGCGAGACCCTGAAGCTCACCATGGACAACATTGCCATCTATGAGCGTCCTATCCGTGTCTATGAGGGCAACGAGCTGAAGGTGAAGAACGGACAGATATACATCAATGGCGAGCTGACCGATCATTACACTTTCAAGTTGGATTACTATTGGATGATGGGTGACAACCGCCACAACTCTGCCGACTCCCGCTATTGGGGATTCGTTCCGGAAGACCATATCGTGGGTAAGCCCATCTTCATCTGGTGGTCCAGCAATCCCGATCGCAAAGGTTTTTCTGGAATCCGGTGGAACCGTCTCTTCAACATGGTTGACAATATCAAATAAGGTGGAGAGAAAAGAAAATCGTTGGCGAGGCTGTTTGACAGTATGAGTGAAGTTCTTTTATCTTCAACCTATTTCGGTCCTGTGCAGTGGTATCAGAAACTGCATAGGACCGAAACGTGTTACATAGAAAAATTTGACAGCTTCATCAAACAGACCTTCCGCAACCGCTGCATCATTGCCACGTCCAGTGGTACTCAGGTGCTGACAGTGCCTGTGGAGCGGACAACGGAGACGCCGGGTGCGATGATCACCATGAAGGATGTGCGTATCTCCGATCATGGCAACTGGCGCCATCTGCATTGGAATGCACTCTGCTCGGCATACGGCGACAGTCCGTTTTTTGAATATTATGCCGATGACCTACGCCCGTTCTTTGAACAACGGTGGGAACGGTTGTACGACTACAATATGGCCCTCACACAGAAAATGTGTGAACTGTTGGACATCCAGCCTCGGCTACTGCCTACGGAGTATTATCAACATGAGAGTGATATGCCTGATTTCAGGGAAGTCATCCGCCCCAAGCACCCGTTAGCCGACCCCGACTTCCAGCCCCACCCTTACTATCAGGTGTTTGCCTGTCGCCACGGCTTTCAGCCAAACCTCTCCATATTGGACCTTCTGTTCAACATGGGACCGGAGTCTGTCTTTTTCCTTTAAATACTAAACAACCTTCAGTCTGACCACCATGGTGGCTGTGTACCACTTGCCACCTTTCTGATATTGGATGGCCTGGCGAATGGTGTAGGTCTTGTTGCGTGTCAGCTTGCCGGGATACTGACCTACATAACAACCGTATTTGTCAGGATAGAATTCAGCGAAAATCATGGCCGACGAGTCGTAGCCACATACGTTTCCTGACGAGTTAAACCAGTGGCCGTAGCAGGTATTGGAGCTGGTAGAGGTCGTCGTGCCGGTTGTGATAGCGCCTGTGGAACTGATGCCTACGAAGCGGGGGTTCGACGTAGCTGTTCTTCCCACGGCTTTCATTTGGGCGGTGCTGAGGCCGAGGGCCTGACTGACAGCCGCCATGTCATACTGCACACGGGTGGAAGTGTAGCTATAAGCATCGTAGGCCAGTTCGGCATCTATATAGACCACGGTATCACGCGGCTGGTAGTCAGCAGGATAGGCGTCGAATTCTCCATAGAGATTGGTATTCTCAAACTTCACCTCATAGGGCCACTGCTCGTCGTTGGCCGCATCGTCATCCCACGGATGACGCCAGTAGGTGCTTGGAGCACCCATCACAACGAAGAACAGCTTCTGGCAGTTGTCCGGAATGGTGAGAGTGGCCACCCCCTCTTTCTCCTTTCCCATCTCTCCATATACGGTCTCACCGCCGGAAGTGTAGGCCACGAAGCCATATCGCCATCCGGCATTGTTCAGATTGATGGCACGATAGCCGGCAGAACCGGCAATCCCCTTGAAGTTGGCCTTGACAACAGTTCCTGGCGCAGCGGTATTGAGGTTGATGATGTTGTAGCCGTAGTTTTGCGGACAATAGGCCGAATCCACAGCCCAGGTGCCATCGTTGGCAGCGGTGCGGTGCAGATGACTCTGGTGTTGGCCGATGCGATGGCGTGCCTGTTCGCGAATGCCGTCGATATCCCATGTCGCCATACGGGCGAAGCCCTCATATAGTTCAGCGTTCAGTTCTTCCTGCGTAAGATTGTTCAGTCGCTTATAGGTCTGGACAGGGTCTTCGGGTTTATAGGATTCGCGCCATAGACGGCCTATGAAGTCCTGTCCGTGCTTCATGCACCAGTAGTCTTGCACAAAGCAGTTTTCGTAGCGCCATGCCTCGTGCATGATGTTCAGATGACACTTGGGCAGGTGGCCTTCGAAATACTCTCCGTCGGTAAACTGGCGTCCGGGGTACACCTTGTAGGCTTGCCAGTTGGCACAGCTTTCCCACCAGCCATTGCCGCCCGAGGCATCGGTTCCGTAGCCGTAGTTATAGCCATGGCTCATGCCGAGGTCAGCAGAGACAAGATATTGGAAGGTGTGTCCAATCTCGTGAGCCACAGTGTGGCCGCCTCTCGCACCGATAGCTCCAGGGCTGACGTGGCCTATGCCGGTCTTCATATCCACACCGGAAGCATCGGCTCGCCACTCGGTCTGATAGAGCACATAGAGTTGTATCTTATAGGTGTCGGTGGTGGAGTTGCCGGGTTTGAGGAAACCTAACTTTGTTACATAGGTGTCCCAGATGTTTTCAGCCTGCTGAAGTACGCTGACGGGGTTGAAGCGGTAGCTGCTGGAAGCCTTCGTCGGGTCATCACCGAAGCCCTTCTCCCAGAATAAGACGAAGTGCTCACTCTCCATGCTGCGTTGGAAGCTCCACTGTGAGCTGTTTGACTGGTAGTTGTTGCCGGCATAGGTGCTGGGATGCCAAAGTATGCGGCCTGGGTTTTGAAACATGATGCGTCCGTCCATGTCATCTCCGTCCAGAATGGATGTCAGGCTCCGTTCAAGATAGCCTTTGGAAAGACGGTCTGTGTAGAGGCGTATGACGGGACGTGTGGAGTTGTTATCAGCTGTTCGAAACTCCAGGGAGTCGTAATTCTTGATGTTCAGAACGTAGTGGTTCTTGAAGCGGTCGGCATATTTCACCCATAGGGTGTCCTGTGCCCATGCAGCTGTAGCAAGCAGGATGGCCATACTGGTCAGTATCAGGTGTCTTCTCATTTTCTGTTCCTCCTTTGTTTTATCTGACAACAATCTTCTTGCCGCCTCTGATATAGATGCCTCGGGGCAGAGGTTTCTTGTTAGCATCCCACTTGTTGTATGTCACTTTGCGTCCGCTCAGGTCGAAGAGGGTGTTGTCATCAACCGTTGTTTGCCGGGTGGCTTTTGAGGTGAGTTCTTGAATGCCGGTGATAATCCGCTGTTCAAAGGTAATCTCCTTTACATCGGCTATGTCAAACGTCTTGCCGTTGATGGTGAAGGTTTTCTGTGCTTTCACAAAGCGTGCTCCTACATAGGAGGCATCGTTGCGTAGCATGATACTTTCAGTGTCGCCACTCAGCAGCAACACATTGGCAAAGATGCCGGTTTCATCGTCTGCTATGATTGGAAGAAAGCCCGGCAGACAAGATAAAAACAACATGGCTAATCTCTTTTTCATATACTGAGTAATTTTAGTAACAGTTGCAATTCGTGATCTATGTTACCCGATGAGGCTGGCTGCAATGCGTCGTGCTTCAGCATCGGTTTGAAAATAAGTGTCGAGTGAAGGGTGGTCGTTGAATGTGGCTCGCTCCATGGTTTCACCGATAACCTCTGCCATGCGGGGGAAAGAGATACGGTCGTGGCGGAAAGCCTCGTTCACTACCTCGTTGGCGGCATTGACAATGCAGGGCATGTTGCCACCTCGGCATAGCGACTCAAAGGCCAGTGCCAGACAGCGGAAGCGTTTCAGGTCGGGCTCAAAGAACTCCAGGGAATGACTGCTGAAGAGGTCCAGGCGTTCACCGTTGAGTGACAGTCGCTCGGGGAAAGAGAAGGCATATTGGATGGGTAGCCGCATGTCAGGAACACCCAGCTGTGCCTTCACAGAACCGTCACAGAACTGTACGGCGCTGTGAACGATGCTCTGGGGGTGCACCAACACTTGAATTTTCTCCGCTGGAACACCGAAAAGCCATTTTGCCTCGATAACTTCAAACCCTTTGTTCATCAGTGTGGCGGAGTCGATGGTAATCTTTGCACCCATTTCCCAGGTGGGATGGCGCAGGGCATCGGCAGCTTTCACCGTGGACATCTGTTCGTCAGAGAACAGACGGAACGGACCGCCGGAACAGGTGAGCAGAATCTTCTCTATCTCGTTGTCACCTTCGCCCACCAGACTTTGGAAGATGGCTGAGTGCTCACTGTCAACGGGCAGGATGGGTACATGGTGCTCATGAGCCAGCTTGCAGATCAGTTCGCCTGCTACCACCAGCGTCTCCTTGTTGGCCAGACAGATTTTCTTCTTGGCTTTGATGGCATGAACGGTGGGCGAAAGACCGGCAAAACCTACCATGGCGGTCAACACCATGTCGATGGGGCCAGCCTCTACAATTTCGTCCAGAGCCTTACTGCCGGCATACACCTTAATGTCGGGCTCGTCGGCCAATAGTTGTTTCAATTCATCATATCGTTCTTCATTGGCAATCACCACGGCAGCCGGCTTGAAGCAACGGGCCTGTTCTGCCAGTAGTTTAACACGGTTGTTGGCTGTCAGAGCATAGACCTCATAGCGGTCTGGGTGTTGTGAGATGACATCCAGGGCTTGTGTGCCAATAGAGCCCGTGGAGCCTAAGATACATATCTGTTGTTTCTTCATTGTAAATATATGAATCTGCGAAGATAAATAATTTTCTTTTAGTCATGGTCATTCTTCCACCAGTCCATGGGGTAGGTTGTACTTGATGAGACGCGCTTCTGCATCAATGGCCGTGATGAGGTCTTCATTGGCGGGCAGAAGCAGTTCTTGTCCATCAGTAGTTTCTACTTCAAAAAGAATGTTCAGGGTGGAGTCATCGATGGAGCGAAGGGTTCCCAAATGGCGGCCTGTGGATACGTTCTCTACGGTGAAACCGATGATTTGTGCCCATGACAAGTCTCCGTTCTTGTCAATGTGCTCTCGTGGAAAGAAGACGTTGCAGCCCGTCAGTTCGCGGGCCTGCTCCACGTTGTCAATGTCACAAAATTTCATCAGTACCGTGCCGTTACCATGAAATCGATATTCTTCTATGAAGAAAGGAACAAGAATGCCGTCGATTTCCAGTACGAGGTATTCGGCATCAGTGGTGTCGAAAATATCATCGTCGAACTGAAATGACAGTTCGCCGTGCAAGCCGTGGGGCTTGCCAATCTTTCCGATTTTAAAGACGTCTTCTTTCTTGATCATTGTAGTCTCTCGATGTGGGCTCCCAATTTGTTCAGGCGCCCTTCGATGTTTTCGTAGCCACGGTCGATCTGTGCGATGTTGGCAATGCGGCTGGTGCCGTTGGCACTGAGGGCGGCAATAAGCAAGGCAATACCGGCACGAATGTCTGGGCTTGTCATACGACCGGCGCGCAGCTGACGCTGGTTGTTGTGCCCGATGACTACGGCGCGGTGAGGGTCGCAGAGGATGATTTGTGCTCCCATGTCGATAAGTTTGTCAACAAAGAACAGGCGACTTTCAAACATCTTCTGGTGGAACAGTACACTTCCTTCGGCTTGGGTCGCCACGACCAGCAATACAGACAGCAGGTCTGGCGTCAGTCCTGGCCAGGGGGCGTCAGCCAGTGTCATGATGGTACCGTCGATGAAAGAGTCTATCTGATAGGAGTCGTGGCGAGGAACAAAGAGGTCGTCTCCTTTTATCTCGATGGTGATGCCCAGACGGCGGAAAGCATCGGGAATGATACCTAAGTCTTTCACGGAAGCATTCTTGATACAAATGCCGTCTCCCACCATGGCAGCCATGCCGATAAACGAGCCTACCTCAATCATGTCGGGCAGAATGCGGTGGGTGGCGCCATGCAGTTGCTTTACGCCGACAATAGTAAGCAGGTTGGAGGCAATGCCACTGATATTAGCACCCATGCTGTTGAGTAAATGGCAGAGCTGTTGGATGTAGGGCTCGCAGGCCGCATTGTAGATGGTTGTGGTGCCTTCTGCCATGACAGCTGCCATGATGATATTGGCGGTTCCGGTAACAGAAGCTTCATCGAGCAGCATATAGCAGCCTTTGAGTTGCCGGGCCTCTATGTGATAGACGTTGCGCTTTTCCTCGTACTCAAAGTGCGCACCCAGATGTTTGAAGCCCAGGAAATGAGTGTCCAGTCGGCGCCGCCCAATCTTGTCGCCACCAGGTTCCGCAATGGTAGCACGACCGAAGCGTCCAAGCAGTGGACCAATAAGCAACACACTGCCGCGCAGGGCAGAGCATTTACGGACAAACTCGGTGCTGTCTAAGTAATCAAGGTTAATGTTGTCGGCCTTGAAAATATAGTCGTTAGCACTGAGGCGGGTGACGGAAACGCCGATATCGCGTAGCAGTTGAATAAGGTTGTTCACATCAAGGATGTTGGGAATGTTCTTGATGTGAACTTCTTCATCGGTGAGCAGCACACTGCTGATGACCTGCAGGGCTTCGTTCTTGGCACCTTGCGGGGTGATTTCTCCATGCAGCCGGTGGCCGCCTTCAATGATAAACTCCATGTGTGCGGATAGATGAATCTAAGGTTTGTGTTTATTTCTTTTTGCGTCTTCGCTCATTGGAAGGTTCTGGGCGAAAGTCCATCTTATCAAACTTGAAATTACTGAGATCGAGTTGAATCTTTCCGTCGGTGAAACGGGCCAAGTCCGAGGCCACCTTCTCGTTGTCTGACGAGCCGTTGCTCCACTGTATCAGACAACGCTTCATTTGGTTGGCGGTGACGCGGACGAGTTCGTCGCGTTCCGGACCTTCAGGCATAGTCTTGAGTTTCTCGAACATCTCAAACAATAAGTGACCATAGTGGCGCACGGCAATCTTGTTCATGGGGTAGTTGAGCGGTTCCGGTTTGGAAGCGATCTGTGCTGCCTTGCTGATGTCAAAGGGCCAGTCTATGTCCAATTGGAAGCGGCTCATCAGGGCAAGGTGGTCCCAAAGCTTGTGTTCGTAGTCGGCATTCTGGTGGTTTTGAGGGAACATGCGGTCCATAATGCTGATAATACTCTCGGCACATCGTTGACGCTCGGCCTTGGTGGGCAGTGCAACGGCATGATCAATCATGAGCTGTATCTCCCTTCCGTATTCGGGCAGCACCAATTGTTCGCGCTGCGTGTTGTAGTCTAATCCTTGTATATTCATGTATCAAAGTAATTTCTTGGGTGTCTTGGCTACAAAATCTTTCAGGTAGTAAGGCACGAAGTAGGCCACATCTTCAAACTGGCCGTCGAAGAACCGACGCTCTGCTAAGGGGAACATCCATTGTGCCAGAGGTTCTATGCCTTCAATGAGGTGCGCATTGGGGTGGTTGATGGTATCCATGCATTTGGCGGCACCATTGCCGAAGAAATAGATCGGGTGCTCGTCAAGGAAAGAGCGGTAGGTATCGGCATCGACGACATCGGCCTGGATGCTACGCACCTCTTTCAGTGACCGATTGAAGACCTGGGCATAGACCTCCATGCGACGGGCATCAATCATCGGACATAGCAGAGCATCTTCCTCCTTGACTTTTTCTGACAAAAGCACTGGCACACAGAGCAGGGGCAGGGTAGGAACGGCAACGAGTTTGGCATCGCGGCCATAGCAAATACCTTTTGCCATGGAAACCCCTATTCGCAGTCCAGTATAGGACCCAGGTCCGCAACTGACGGCTACGGCATCCAACGTCAGCAGATTGGTGTCGATAAAAGAGAGAGCTTCGTCAACGAAGACGCCGCTCTTGACGGCGTGGTTTGGTCCCTCGTGGTCTTCACGGCTGAAAACGCAGGCTCCGTCTTGGCTGACTGCCACAGAACAAACATTGGTGCTTGTTTCAATGTGTAATATACACGACATGTCTTGTTTCTTCTTTCTTTGAAATTGCAAAGTTAATCATTTTCCACCCAACGGCCAATGTTTTATAAGAAATTAACGAAAAAGTATCTCACGCACACGCTCATTCATCTTTTTTTATTACCTTTGCACTCATAATACAACATTGTTACTATGATACAATCCATGACAGGCTACGGCAAGGCCGTCGTTGCCTACAAAGAAAAAAAGATTTATGTTGAGGTCAAATCGCTCAACAGCAAACAGCTGGATTTGTCAACGCGCATTGCTCCACTCTACCGTGAGAAGGAAATGGAAATCAGACAAATGGTGAGTGCTGCCCTTGTCAGAGGAAAGGTTGATTTTGCCATCTGGATAGAGAAGGAGGCGGGTTGTGAGGCAACGCCTATCAATGCCGCTCTTGTTGAGAATTACTACCATCAGTTGAAGGCGATAGCCACAAAGGCAGGCATTCCCGAACCAGAAGACTGGTTTGTGACACTGTTGCGTCTGCCAGACGTTACCAACAAGACTGAGGTGGAAGTACTCGACGAGGAAGAGTGGAAGGCTGCCCGCACAGCAGTCCAGCAGGCATTAGATGCACTCTGCGAATTCCGCCGTCAGGAGGGTGCTGCCCTGCAGCGTAAGTTTGAAGAAAAGATAGATAATATCGGACAACTGTTGGCAAGCATCGAACCTTACGAGAAGAGCCGTGTGGAGAAGATACGCAACCGCATCGTGGAAGGACTGAAGGAAATTCCTGAGGCCGACTATGACAAAAACCGGCTGGAGCAGGAACTTATTTATTACATTGAGAAACTGGACATCAGTGAGGAGAAACAGCGACTTGCCAATCACTTGAAATATTTCCGTGAGACCATGGAGGGCTCTGACGCACAAGGCAAGAAACTTGGTTTTATTGCCCAGGAGATGGGGCGCGAAATCAATACGACAGGTTCCAAGAGCAATCAGGCAGAGATGCAAAACATCGTTGTCATGATGAAAGACGAACTGGAACAAATCAAAGAACAAGTACTCAACGCACTATGAAACGGGGAAAATTGATCATTGTCTCTGCCCCCTCGGGTTCAGGCAAAAGCACTATTGTTCAGTGGCTCATGAACGAACATCCGGAACTGCACCTGGCATTTTCCGTGTCGTGTACCAGTCGTGCACCGCGTGGCACAGAACAGAACGGAGTGGAATATTTCTTCCTCTCGGCCGAGGAGTTTCGTCAGCGCATTGCTGCCGACGAGTTTCTGGAGTATGAGGAAGTCTATGAGAATCGTTTCTATGGCACCTTGAAAGAACAGGTGGACCGCCAGCGCAACGCTGGTCAGAATGTGGTCTTCGATGTCGATGTGAAGGGGGGCTGCAACATCAAGAAATACTATGGCGACGAAGCCCTGAGCCTGTTCATCCAGCCGCCGTCGGTGGACGAATTACGCAAGAGACTGGAGGGCCGGGGTACCGATACCCCCGAGGCTATCGAGACCCGACTGGCCAAGGCTTCCTATGAGCTAACTTTCGCACCGCAGTTCGACCGCATTATTGTCAACGATGACTTGGAGACTGCTAAGGCTGAGGCTTTGACAGTGGTTGGTGAATTTGTTAGTAAATAATAAAATGACTATAAGGCGTCGCATAGGTATATATGGCGGTTCCTTCAACCCCATTCACAACGGACATATCGCCTTGGCACGACAAATCCAGCGTCAGGCCTGCCTGGACGAGGTGTGGATGATGGTATCGCCACAGAATCCCTTGAAACAGGGCGACAATGACCTGCTGGACGATCAGCTACGCTGGGAGATGACTTGTGAGGCTCTGAAGGATGAACCAGGACTGAGGGCTTGCGACGTGGAGTTGCAGCTTCCCAAACCGTCCTATACCTGGCATACCCTGCAGGTACTGGAACGCCAATATCCGGACGAGGCGTTCACTTTGGTGATAGGGGCCGACAACTGGCAACTCTTTCCCCGCTGGTATCATAGCAACGATATCTTGAAACGCTACCCTGTGGTGGTCTATCCCCGAGAGGGATATCCTATTAAACAGAATGATCTGCCGGAGAACGTCCTGCTGATGGACACTGAACTCTACTTAGTCAGCAGCACCGACATACGCCGCCGCATACGCGAAGGTCTGCCCATTGACCAGCTGGTGCCAAAGGCCATTGCGGCAAGGGCAATACGCTATTATCAAACCCAGCCGACATGAAAAAGAAACGTCAGAGAATCATGCAGATACTGGCTTTGGTATTCCGCACCATTCAGCAGAATGCGTATTTCTTCGTGTTCATGTATCTGCTGGGACTGGTGAGCGCTTGGACAACACTTCCGAGTTTCAAGAGCGCCCATCTCTATACTAACCTGTACCAAGAACTTTTTTTCGACCTCTACCTGCTCTGCTTTGTACTCACGTTACTGCCCCGTCGTGTCAGGCGGTGGAGCCGCCTGCTTCTCTGCATTGTCTTTTATGCAGTGACTATCATTGATGTCTATTGTTTCTCGAAATATGGTTCCACCCTTACGCCCACCATGCTATTGCTGGTGGGAGAGACCGATGCCCGAGAGGCAGGAGAGTTCCTGACTACCTGCCTGTCGGTTGAAACCCTCACAAACGGGGTGGGATGGGTGCTGCTGCTGGCAACGGCTCATCTATTGATGGCCTGTTGGCTGGGACCACTTTTGTTTTCCAAGTTGCCACGGGGCGTCCTCCAGAGACTATCCTCCACAAGTCTGCAAGCTTTCTGTGGCATCGCCGTTGCTATTCTGATGGTGTGGTGCGGTCTGGTGAGCTGGCACAACAAGGAGGTGACCTACACATTGTTGACCCGTCAGACAATAGGTGAGGTGGAGCATGAACTGACACGCTCCGACCGTGCGGCTCTCTACCTGCCTGTCCACCGTCTGGTGTTCAGTGTCTATGCCAACACACTCACGGCCCAGCAGCTGGAGGTGCTCATCGCTGCTAAAGACAAGGCCGTGGTGGATAGCTGTTCATACCGCTCTCCCCATATCGTGCTGATCATTGGCGAGAGCTATGGCCGCCATCACGCTCAGCAGTATGGCTACTTCATGCCGACAACGCCGCGCCAGCTGGCACGTGAAAAAACGGGCAGACTGGTAAAATTTACGGATGTCGTTGCTCCATGGAATCTGACGAGCTTTGTCTTCAAAAATGTTTTCTCCATGCATGTCGTAGGACAACAGGGTGAGTGGTGTGACTATCCGCTCTTCCCGCAACTCTTCCGCAAGGCCGGCTATGAGGTGGCGTTCCTGACCAACCAATTTCTTCCCAAGGCTCGTGAGGCGGTGTATGACTTTAGTGGAGGCTTCTTCCTAAACAACCCGGAGCTCAGCGAGGCCATGTTCGATGTGCGTAACGAGAAGACCCACCGCTACGATGAGGGACTCTTAAAAGATTACGACCAGTTGCTGGGCAACGATTCCCTACGTAAAGCCGGTGGTGACATCACCATTCACCCCCGACTGACCATCTTCCACCTGCTTGGTCAGCATCTGTCTTATAAGACCCGATACCCGCGAAGTCGCTGCCGCTTCCGTGCCGATGACTACAAAGAACGCAGGCCGGAGCTCTCTGTCCGTCAACGGGGCGTGCTGGCTGACTATGATAATGCCTGCCTCTACAATGACTCTATTGTAGATCAGATATGCCGTCGTTTTGAACAGGAAGATGCCGTCGTCATCTATATGCCCGACCATGGTGAGGAGTGCTATGAGGGCAAACGCGGTATTGTCTGTCGCAACCATTCGGCGGCCATCGACTATGACCTGGCACACTTCGAATTTGAGATACCCTTCTGGATATGGTGCTCCAAACCGTATGTACGCAACCACCCCGACCTCTTCCGACAGATGGTGGCAGCCAAAGACCGGCGACTGATGACCGACGCACTGCCACACCTGCTGCTCTACTTGGCAGGCATCGCCTCACCCGACTATCACGAAGAGTACAATGTGCTCTCCCCCAATTACCATGAGCGACGTCCGAGAATCCTGAAGAATTCCACTGACTACGATGGGTTGAAACCATCTGTCAACGCTCATCTATAAATTTTCATTTTCATCTTTAATCTTTCAAAGTGAACATCCTCCTTAACAGAACAGAATGTGCCGCCCTGCGCGGCTTGGCCATCATCGGAATCTTCCTGCACAACTACTGTCATTGGCTGGGAGGCATCGTCCGTGAGAACGAGTACCAGTTCCACCAGCGAAATGTCGATGGCCTGCAGTATGCCCTGAACCATCCCGACCTCTACCTGCCGGTACACCTGCTGTCGTTCTTCGGACATTACGGAGTGCCCCTGTTTCTCTTTCTCAGTGCCTATGGATTGGTGTTGAAATATGAGAGTTCTCCGGCGCTCATCCAGGGCTCGCGCTATTATGACGGAGCGTGGACGTTCATCCGCCGTCACTTCACAAAACTATGGCTGATGATGTTTGTCGGTTTTGCCGCTTTCATCTTGATAGATACCATCACACCCGGTGCCCGCCACTATGAGGTAAGCGATATTCTGGGACAACTCACTATGCTGAACAACTTCAATGTCAGACCTGACAAAGACATTTGGCCGGGACCCTACTGGTTCTTCGGACTGATGATACAGCTCTATATCGTTTACAGGCTGCTTCTCTATCGCCGTCACTGGGGGTGGACACTGGCCCTGATGGTGGTGTGCACGGCTATCCAGATGGCTTGTGCACCAGAGGGAGAGGCCCTGAACCGTTGGCGCTACAATTGTGTGGGAGGCATGCTGCCCTTCGGCTTCGGACTACTTTGTGCACGTATGCCGATGCAACTGTCGAAAGGATACTGCTGGCTCTTTGCCGTGGTGTCGCTGATGCTCATCTACTCACAGAGCATGAGCTACTACTCCTGGTTCTTCGTGCCGGTCATGGTCTGTGCCTTCGGCTTCACTTTCGTTAAGGTGCTGCCATCATGGTTGCTGAAGGGCCTGGCCTGGATGGGAGGCATCTCGGCAGCCCTCTTCGTGTGCCACCCCGTCACTCGTAAAATCATCATCAGCCACTATCGTGGTGACATCTATGCCGGACTGTTGTTGTATATCATCGGCAGCATTGCACTGGCATGGCTCTTCCGCGAAGTGATGAACAGAATCAACAGAAAACCATGAAACTGCCAAGAATAGAACTGTCAACCATTAGCCGCTATCGCGGTGAACTGATGGGAGCGGCCATGCTCTTCATCATTCTCTTCCACGTCTATCTGCCCCGCGCAGATGCCTTCTTCGGCTTGCGGCGCATGGGTAACGTGGGGGTCGATATGTTTTTCTTCCTGAGCGGACTGGGTCTCTGGTTCTCCTGGACCAAACTTCTCAAGAGCGATTCTTCCTCGGGGCTTCCCTCTCCGTCGAGAAGAATCAGAGAAGGACTTTCCTCCTTCTACCAACGCCGTTTCCGCCGCATCTATCCAGCCTGGCTTATCATGGCCAGCCTCTTCTATATTCCCGACTTTCTGAACCATGGCGGTCATAGCGTGTCGGTTGTAGATATGCTGGGCGACATCCTTGTCAACTGGGATTTCTGGCTGCACGACGAGCTGACGTTCTGGTATATCCCTGCCACCATGATGCTCTACCTCGTGGCACCGTTCTATATGATGCTCATCCAGCGCCATCCTGTCTATCGGTGGCTGCCGGTGGCCATGGTCATGTGGTGTGTGACGGTGCAGTGGGTCACACCCATCCATCAGACCGTGGGACATATCGAGATATTCTGGAGTCGGGTACCAATCTTCTTCATCGGCATCAACATGGGTGAAGCCGTCCGACGTAAGGACTCGCTCGACGGTGCAGCCTTTTGGTTGCTGCTCCTGCTATTCGCCATGTCGCTGGGGCCGAGTCTCTATCTGGAACAGTATCGTCACGGACGCTTCCCCCTGTTTGTGGAGCGCATGCTCTATATTCCTCTGACGGTGAGTGGCATCCTGCTGCTGAACCTGTTGCTCGCTCGCCTGCCGGAGCGCGTCTGCCAGGCACTGCGCTTCGTGGGGACCGTCAGCCTGGAGGTCTATCTCATACACGTTCACTTTGTGTTACGCTATATCGAACCCTACCGCTTAGGCTACTGGCCCACGGCACTGCTCTGTATCGCCGTCACCCTGCCTCTGGCCTGGCTGCTCCACCGCCTGCTGAAACCTGTCACAGGCTGATAAGAGTCTAACAACAAAACTTCAGTATATGAAAAACCTTCTGAAACTTATACGTCCCAAGCAATGGAGCAAGAACGTCTTCGTACTGGTCCCCATGTTCTTTGGTGGCAAACTGTTTGACGTACCGTCGCTGCAGGCTGCCTTCATCACGTTCTTCGCCTTTTGCTTTGCGGCATCGTCTATCTATTGCTTCAACGACCTGGTAGATGTTGAGGCCGACCGTCGCCATCCGGTGAAATGCCACCGCCCTGTGGCGTCGGGTGCTGTCAGCGTGGCCAAGGCCTACATCCTGATGATGTTTATGTTTGCCCTCTCCATGCTGACGATGACCTTGTTGGAGGGACGGTCCTGGACGGCAACGGCCATCGTGCTGTTCTACTGGCTGCTGAACATCGCCTACTGCAAGAAGCTCAAGGATTATGCCATCATCGATGTCTGCGTCATCGCCTTCGGCTTCGTGCTCCGCATTCTGGTCGGCGGCATCGCCGTCGGCGTGCAGCTCACCAGTTGGATTGTGCTGATGACATTCCTGCTGACGCTCTTCCTGTCGTTCACCAAGCGGCGCGACGATGTGATACGCATGAACCAGACGGGCGAGGCTCCCCGCAAGAACACCATTCGCTACAACGAGACTTTCATCAACCAGGCCATCACCATCACGGGTGCCGTCATGCTGGTGTGCTACATCATGTACACGGTGTCGCCGGAGGTGGTGAGCCGCTTCAGCACAAGCCATCTCTACCTGACGAGCGTCTTCGTGCTGCTGGGGCTGCTGCGGTTCATCCAGATAGCCGTGGTCGATGAGAAGAGCGGCGACCCCACCAAGGTCATCCTGCTCGACCGTTTCATCCAGTTCGTCGTGGTGGGCTGGGGACTCATGTTTCTGCTCATCATCTACTTCAAACAACTCTGGAGCGTCATCACCTCTTTATTGAACTGACATCATGGAACCGTTGAAAAGATTCATCTATGCCTACGACTTTGACGGGACGCTGACCAGCAGCGACTCGCTTCTGGCCTTCATCCGCTATGCCAAAGGTGACCTGCGCTTCTGGTTGGGCATGTTGTGGTTCAGTCCGCTGTTTGTCCTGATGAAACTGGGCCATTACTCCAACAGTCGTGTTAAGGAGAAGGTGCTCACGCTCTTCTTCCGTGGCACCCGCATCGAAGACTTCAATGAACGATGCCGACAGTTTGCCGCCAGTCACCAGCACATTTTCCGCCCGAAGGGGATTGAGGACCTGAAGGGACATCTCGCTAAGGTAGCAGCAAGCAGACTGCCTGAAGATGGTGTGTTCGTTGTCAGTGCCAGTCCGAGCAACTGGGTGAAACCGTTCTTCAGCGACCTTGGGCTGACGGCGGAGGAGATGCGACGCCTGCGTTTCCTCTGTACGGAGATGGAGGTTGTTGAAGGTCGTGTCACGGGAAAGTTCTCTACCCCCAACTGCTACGGCCCCGAGAAAGTGAGAAGACTCAAGGAGCAACTGCGGCTGACACGCAGTCTCTATATCATCACGGCTTATGGAGACAGCCGGGGCGACAAGGAGTTGCTCGACTTTGCCGATGTGAGCCATTTCAAACCCTTCAGAGAATGATGAAGAGAGAGAGCCTGTTACAACTTTTCGTGGAGGCACGGCGCTTCATCGTGGTCGGTGTGGCAGCCGTGGCCATTCAGTATGGAGCCTATCTCCTGTTGCTGCAGTGGCTGCAGCCGGTCGTTGCCAACACGCTGGGCTACATCGTCAGCTTCCTGTTCAACTATATAGCCTCTACGAAATACACGTTCCGGGTGAAGTCATCGGCGCGTCACGGAGTGGGCTTCGCCTTCTCCCACCTGGTGAACTACATCCTTCAGAGCCTCCTGCTCGTCATCTTCCTGTGGACAGGACTACAGAAAGGGTGGGCCATGTTGCCGGTCTTCGCCATCTGTGTGCCAACCAACTTCGTCCTGGTACGCTACTTCTTAAAACATTAAAAAACGATTGATTCCGTCATACGCATGATTAAGAAAGGTTTACAACTTCTCCGCATTCGACGCGATGAACGCTGGCTGGCTTTGTCGGCAGCAGTGGTGCTCACGGCACTCAACGCGATGGTCATCCTTCGCTACTTCGACAAGTTCACTCCCCTGGTGAAATACTATTGGCCCTTGTTCATCCACAACTTCCACGTCTCGGGCTTCGACCCCATCACCTACTCGGTGCTCTCCTATTGGTCCACGGGCTATAATGTCTATCGCCATCCGCTCTTGGCGTTCTTCATGTATCCCGCCAACCAGCTGAACCAGGCGATCATGATGCTCTTTGGCGTGAACGGAGCACAGTTTGTCATGGCTCTCATACTCATCGTCTGTGGAGTCTATTCCTTCTTGTTCCTCTATCGTATTTTGCACGAAGTCATCGGCACAGGGCGCCGTGATGCGCTGTTGCTGACCTGGTTTGGGTTCTCCATGGCCTATGTCATGTTGTCGATGATGGTGCCCGACCACTTCTCATTGTCTATGTGCATGCTGCTCTTCACGCTCTATGTCTGTGGACTGCAGATGAAAAAGCGCCATCCGCTGCGTGTGCGCCACTGTGTATTGCTGTTCTTCCTGACGGCGGGCATTTCACTGAACAATGGCATCAAGGTGTTCCTCGGAGCCCTGTTTGTCAACGGCCGCCGCTTCTTCAGACCCAAGTTCCTGCTGGTGGCCGTCATCCTGCCCTCTGTCCTCATCTGGGGCTTCGCCCGATGGGAGTATGCCCACTTCGTGTGGCCGAAGGAGATGGCACGCAAGGAGGCCAAGGTGAAGAAGGACAAGGCTCTGCGGGCGAAGCTCTATCAGGCTTATGCCGATACTGCACAGGTGAAAGACTCTGCACAGATTGAGGCTGGCGTGAAGGAGATTATCAGGCAGCGTGCCATGGCGAAATATAAGAGCGACCACAAGAAACCCATCCATACGCACTCTGGAAAGCCGATTGCCAAGGGACAATTCATCGGGTGGACGGACATCACCACGTCGCGCTGGGACACGGCCGTAGAGAATCTCTTCGGCGAGGGTATCCAGTTGCACCAGGACTACCTGCTGGGCGACACGCTGCGGAAGCGGCCCGTCATCGTGCACTACCGCTGGGTGGCATGCTATGTGGTGGAAGCCGTCATCGTCCTGCTCTTCCTCATAGGCATTTGGTTTGGTCGCCGTGAGCGCTTCCTTTGGCTGTTCCTCTCCTTCTTTGCCTACGACATGCTGCTTCACATGGGGTTGGGCTTCGGCATCAATGAGGTTTACATCATGTCTGCCCACTGGCTCTTCGTCATGCCTCTCTCCATCGGCTACCTGCTGAGGCCCTCGTCATCCCTCAACCGGCAGACTTCTGTCAGCCTGATAACGAGACTCTTGATTCTTGCCATCACCCTCTGGCTCTGGGGGTATAATGTCACCCTTATCGCCTCTTATCTGTTATAGTCATGACGAAAGCATCAACCATTCTCCGCTTCGTGAAGCGTCACGGCCACTTCCTGGCAGCCCTGCTGGTCATCCTGTTGCTCAATGCCCTGCTGGTCTATAAGTATATGGATATCTTCATGCCTCATCAGAAGGTGGGCTACTATACGTTGTTCCACAAGTATTTCCAGATGTCGGGCTTCGATAATTTCAGCCATATCACCCTTTCCAACGGCCGACTCTTCTATGCCTTGGCGCGCCATCCGCTCTACGGTATCGTGCTCTATCCGCTCTATTGGCTCAACGAGTGGCTCATGCAGCAGACAGATGTTGACTACGCGCTGCCGCTGTTGGCGGGTGTCAATGTCGTGGCGGCCTTCCTTGCGTACCTTTTTATTTATAGAACACTTCGTTTCATTGTCGTAAAAGCTGATGCCGTCTTGCTCACCTGTTTTTTCTTCTCCCTGGCCTATGTCATGCTCGCCATCATGGTGCCCGACCATTTTTGTCTCTCCCTGATGCTGCTCAGCTTTACGCTCTACCTCTCCGCCTGTGCCCTCCACTCTTCCCGTCGTCGCCCTATACCCTTCCTCACCAGTTGCCTCCTCTTCATTGCCACCGCCGGTATCTCGCTTACCAACGGTGCCAAGGTGTGGACGGCACAGCTCTTTGCCCAGCGTCCCCTTTCAGTCATCCGTCACCTGGTGTTGCCGTTTCTTGTAGGCGGTGCCGTTTTGTTGGGAGCCTATTACTGGCAGTACGAAACCATCATCGTTCCCCAAGACCGTCAGATAGAAAAGATTGAGCAGGCGGTCCTGAAGAAGAGTGCCAAGCAGAGAGAAGCCATCGCCCGCCACCAGCAGCTGAAGAAAGAACATAGCGGAAAAGCCCTTGCAGAAAAGGGCGTGCTCAGCTGGACCGATGTCACCACGTCGCGATGGGATACCGCTGTGGAAAACCTCTTTGGCGAGTCTTTCCAGCTTCACCAAGACCATCTCTTGCAAGACACTCTCCGCAACCGTCCCGTTTTCGTCAGCTACCGATCGCCCCTGCAATACTTCATAGAGGCCTTCATCCTCCTGTTGTTGCTCCTCGGCATTTGGGCCGGCCGCCGCCAGCGACTGCTGTGGATATGTCTTTCGTGGTTCGCCCTCGACATGTTTCTCCACATGGTGCTTGGTTTCGGCATCAACGAGATCTACATCATGACAGTCCACTGGGCCCTCCTTCTCCCCGTCGCATACGCCTGCCTTCTTGCCAGACTGCCCCGAAGTCTTCCTCGTCCCTTCTCTTTCATCCCTCAAGCCTCAGCCCTCCCTCTCACACGTTTTTCCATCCTTCTTCTCACCGTCTGGCTGTGGTTCTATAACGGCAGCCTCGTCGTTGAATATTGCCTCCATCAGCTCCACTTTAAGTAGGATGCCAATGCCCGCATTGCACCCTCGATTTGAGCTAAGGAGTGATTTCTACCGTCTTTTCACGAGGTAGAGAGTGCCGTGTTGGCTCTTCTTGTGAGAGAGTCCGTCAAGGTTCATCAGCCATCGCCCGAAAGCCCGCAGGTTGGACTTCATGGCGCTGCCTGCCACGCTCCTGATGTGCGAGTAGATGGCGGTGGCGGTGAGATATTCGCCGTCGTGCTCACTGGTGGCCGGCTCGAAACAGTCGAAGAAAAACTCCTCCACGGGCTGACGCATCTGGAAGCGGCGGTTGCTCTCCATGATGAGTGCCGTCTGCTCGGCATCGAACCAGTAGGGCTCACCCTCCATAATGGCTTCAAAGGCCTGTGCGTAGAGCTGCTGGTGGTCGATACGCCGGCCTATGTTGATGGGGCCGGTGAGCTCGACGCCAATGAAGCGGCGGCAGCCCGAGGGGTCGGCCAGGATGTCGGTCATGTTGGCCGTGGCGATGAATGAGGCCAGGCGGGGGAAGACTTCCACATGGCGGCCGTAGGGACGTTTCATCTTGACGTTGGCCAATTGGATGACGTTCTTCAGAAACCCCTCCTGTATCTTGGCTGGTATGGCGTTGAACTCATCGAGGTTGATGAGCAGAAACTGGCTCATGGCCTGCAGCACGGCCTTCTTGTCGCCAATGACGAGATTGTCGTTGTAGCCCCATTGCAGCTCTCCGGGTATGAGCAACTTGCAGAAAGTCGATTTGTTGAAACCCTGGCGGGAGATAAGCAGTGGTGCCACACTGTTGCCGTAGCGGCGGCTACGCCCCATCCATTGGGCCACCATGCCGAGAAACCAGGTGTAGAACCAGTCTTCCCAGTGCTCGTTGTCGGTGGGCACGAGGCGTGCCAAGGAGCGGATGTGGTCTTTCCCGTCCCACTTGCCATGCACGCTCCAAAGGTAGTCATCTACAGGATTGTAGTTCTTGACCATATTCGATGTGACAAAGCGGCTTACGTCCTTGTCCCAGACGTTGAGACCTGACAGACGGGCTTCCATGGCAAAGCTGTTTCTGGCACGCTCGTCCACGGGGATAAAGTCTGTGCCGGAGTCCTTCCTGCGGTATTCGGTGTAGCCCATGATGGTGTTGTGGCGCATCTCGTAGCGGTCGCGCAGGAAGGCGATGAGCTGTGCCGTACCGTGACTTATTTCCTCCCGTGTGTCATCATCGCTGTAGGTATCGGAAGGCTGTGGTGCTTCGGCCTCTGAGTCGGGTGGCAACATGGCGGGTACCTTGATGGGCAGGGCCTTCATGTTCAGGTAGGGACTGGTGTCGAGGGGCAGGCGGAAGCTGACGGCAGCAGCCTGTTCCCTTCCAGTGGGCAGGAGGCTGTCGCCAACCTCAAAGAGGGTGACGGGACGAGGCATGATGCCGTTGTATAGGGCGGCTGCCATGTGGTAGGCACGGCGGTAGAAGGCGGTGGCCTCGTCTTCTGTCTGCGGCACGCTGCCATCCTCCTGCACGGCACATACGAGTATCTTCACGCTCTGCCCACTGGCTCCGGTGAAGGCGGCCAGTGTCATCGGCATGCGTGCAGCGACTTTCTTCACCTCTTCGGCCTCGTGATGGCTGCCAAGCTTTCCGATGCTGAGCACCACCAGGCCGTTCACGGTCTTCAGGATGCAGTCCTGCTCCTTGCTCTTGCCGAGTTCGACGAAGGGATAGACGCGCGGCAGCTTGTGCATGTCGGCAAAGCTGAGGCGGTAGCCCTCACCGCTGTTGTCGGCAATCATTTGTCGCAAGGCTCCCACCGTCGCTTCTTTCGTGTCGTGGCAGATGCGGTCAATAAAGGTTTCTATACTGAGCACGCGAACGTGCTGCTGGTTGTTTTTGTCTTGTCTGATCAATGTAAACTTCATGTTGAAATGTATTAAGGTATCGGGACACTTTGAACAGGTTGTCCGGACTGGTTGACCGGGGCCTCCGGACAGAGTGTCCGGGGCGTCGGGACAGAGTGTCCGGGCCATCGGGACAAGTTGTCCGGAGGCCCTTCGGACACCCCAAGGACCGCTAAAAGGGCCGATGGTCAATAGAAGACGATGGCATTTCGGTAGTGGTCGAACCTGATGGGGTCGTTGTATCCGAATTTGCGGAAGAGGTTCTCAATCCACTGCTGCTGCTTCACGCTGAGCTTCCTGTCTCCGTTGCGGTAGCGGTAGTAGTTCGACCGCCCGTTCAGGTAGCGGGTGATGGCTCCCTTGATGTCATCGTAATGAGTTTTCAGCACCTTGTCATAGATGTGGCTGAAACCCCATGCCACGCGTTCGGTCCTGATGGCGAAGAAGCGTGAGCAGTTGCCGTCGCGCCAGGCCAGCGGCGTTACGCACATGGCCTCATGAACCTCGTCGGCCTGTTCGTCGGCCGCCACCTGTGCAGCCCGGTGGCGCAGGCATTCTGCCTTGCGTGGACAGGCATCGTTGAAGCAGAGGGTCCACTGGAAAGGAATGTCACTGAAGTTGAAAGAAATGTTCTCCATAAGCTGTTGATAAAGATGAAAAGGGTTAATAAATAGATCCTAAAAACACTCGTCGCATAGTCTTCTATGCACTTACAAAGATACTAAATTTTCGGACCAAAAACAAGAATTTTTGAGCCCTAAAATCTCAATTTAAGAAATATTAACTCATTTCCTCACAATTTCCTCACACCTCACAAAGCCTTTATTGATCGGCTTTTCAGCGCATGGAATGAGGAAATGAGGAAAAAATTAAAAATAAAAATTACTGAGTGCGCGCACGCGCGCGTGCGCGTGAACTTTCTTTTAGAAGCTGGCAGCTATCATCTCCTTACCCAGTTTATGAATATGGGCGAGGATTTCACTTTCCCTCTCAGCAGAAGGCTTCTTGAAGCCATTGATATAGTTACGCAGTAGTGTGGCATTCATCCCGATAGAACGGGCAAACTCTGCCACATTGATTTCCTTGTGGGTCAGGAAGAAACGCTGAAGGGCTGATGGCTCTGAATCTT
>CAMNOK010000013.1 GCA_946546825.1 uncultured bacterium | reverse complement strand
TCAGTTGCAAAGGTACAAAAGTTTTCTGAAACCACAAAATCGTCTTTTTGTCCGCTGCGTCCGAAAAGTCCGCACATGATAACGATAACGACAACGATAACGAAAACGATAACGACAACGACAACGACAACGATAACGACAACGATAACGACAACGACAACGATAACGACAACGACAACGATAACGATAACGAAAACGAGAATGAGTTTATCTCATTCCCCTATAGTCCCCTTTCTCTTATGTCCTTCGGACGCTGCGGACGCGTCCGACAGGAAATAAGAGCCAAGGGGAAAGGAGGTGTTGTGGTGTGCTATCTTGAAATATCAAGTTCTGTTTTCTAAGAGGACTGCTTTCTGCCTCAAAGGGATCGATCGTTTATTTCCCAAGAGGACTGCTTTCAGACGCTGAGAGCTTTGAGTTTGGCCTCCAAGAGGACTGCTCTCAGACCCTGAGTGACCGACTACTTAGCCCCCAAGTGATCGACTACTTAGCCTCTAAGTGACCGACCGTTTGCACCCTAACCTCCCAACCCACCATCCCGGATTTTGCGGTTTCAGAAAACTTTTGTATCTTTGCATCCATGAAAAAAGACATTGTCACACTTCTCGTTCTCCTGCTATTCAGCGTCCTGCCGTTCGGGGCGCTTCACACCTGTGCACAACAGGCTGAGCAGAGCCTGCCCGCCCAGCGACAGCCCCGCATGGCCGTCATCGGCGACAGCTATGTTCGCAATCACCGCGAACCCGTGGAGAACACTTGGCACTACAAACTGGCCCGGAAATACGGCATGGAGTATCTGAACTACGGTCGCAACGGCGGCTGCGTGAGCATAGACCGCCAACGCTTTGGGCCTGCCCTGTGGAAACGCTGGAGGGAGATGGCCGACTCTCTCGACCTCATCGTCATCATTGCCGGCCACAACGATGCCGTGTTGCTCGACTCCATGGGCATCGACGTCTATCGCCAACGGCTCGGCGAGGTGTGCCAGGGACTCATCGACCGCTACCCTGCGGCCCACATCGTATGGTTCACACCCTGGAACAACGATGACGCCCACTTCCTGCAGGTGGTGGATGCTACCATAGACGTATGCGGTCAATGGGGCATACCGGTCTTCGACGCCTATCGCAAGAGCAACATCTTTGCCCGCAACGACCGTTTCCGCGCCATCTATTTCCAAGGTGGCGGCAAGAACGACCATGCTCACCTCAACGCCCGCGGCCACGACCGGTTCCTGCCCGTGGCAGAACACTTTCTACTTCCCTACCTACCATCACCATGCAAGACTTCACAACACTGATAGCCCGCTCGCTGCAACTGCCGACACGCAGCGTTGAAAACACACTGGCCCTGCTCAACGAGGGGGCCACCATCCCCTTCATTGCCCGCTACCGCAAGGAGCGCACCGGCTCACTCGACGAGGTGCAGATTGGGCAAATCAGCGAGTGGAACGACCGCCTGAAAGAACTCGTCAAGCGCAAGGAGACCATCCTAAAGACTATCGACGAGCAGGGGCAGCTCAACGACGACCTGCGCCAACGCATCAACCAGTGCTGGGACACCACCGAACTGGAAGACATCTACCTGCCCTTCAAGCCCAAACGCCGCACACGCGCACAGATAGCCCGTGAGCAGGGATTGGAGCCGCTGGCCCAACTCGTTCTGCTACAGCGTGAGCGCGACATCCGCATGGCCGCCAAGCGGTGGGTCAACGGCAACACGGTGACAACTGTTGACGAAGCTCTCGCCGGAGCCAAGGACATCATTGCCGAGACCGTCAGCGAAGACGAGCAGAGCCGCCAACGGCTGCGCAACACCTTCCGCCGCGAAGCCGTCATCTCGTCAAAGGTCATCAAGAGCAAACAAGCTGACGAAGGAGCTGCCAAATATCGCGACTACTTCGACTTCAGCGAACCCCTGCGCCGATGCACGGGCAATCGACTGCTGGCCATGCGCCGTGGGGAGAGCGAAGGATTTCTGCGACTCAGCATCACCATCGACAACGAGCAGGCCGTCGAAAGGCTCCGCCGCCAGTATGTGCACGGCTACAACGACTGTGCCAAGCTGGTGGCCGAAGCAGTGGAAGACGGCTACAAGCGCCTGCTGGAGCCAAGCATCAGCAACGAGACGGCAACAGAGGCTAAACGCCGCGCCGACGAAGAGGCCATCGGCGTGTTTGCCGAAAACCTGCGCCAGCTGCTGCTGGCAGCTCCTCTCGGACAGCACCGCGTGATGGGCGTTGATCCCGGCATCCGCACCGGCTGCAAAGTGGTATGCCTGGACGCACAGGGCAACCTGCTCCACCACGAGGTGGTCTATCCCTTCCCACCACGGGGCAACAAGACAGAAGCCGCCCGCCAACTGGCCGAGACGGCCCGACGCTACCAGGTGGAAGCCATCGCCCTCGGCAACGGCACCGCCAGCCGCGAGACAGCAGACATCCTGCAAACGCTGCCCTCACCCTATGCAGAGAAGCTCTTCGTGGTCAGCGAAGACGGTGCATCAGTATATTCGGCATCAAAGACGGCACGCGAGGAATTCCCCGACGAAGACGTCACCGTGCGCGGAGCCGTCTCCATAGGCCGACGCCTCATGGACCCACTGGCAGAACTGGTGAAGATTGATCCCAAGAGCATCGGCGTGGGACAATATCAGCACGACGTCGATCAGGCACAACTCAAAAAGAGCCTCGACCAGACGGTGGAAAGCTGCGTGAACCTCGTGGGCGTTGACCTGAACACGGCATCACAACACCTGCTGACCTACGTCAGCGGACTTGGCCCCGCCCTGGCTAAAAACATCGTGGACTACCGCCGGGAGAACGGAGCCTTCACCTCACGGGCGCAGCTACGCAAAGTGCCACGCCTCGGACCTGCTGCCTACGAACAGTGCGCCGGATTTCTGCGCATACCAGGTGCTAAGAACCCACTCGACAACTCTGCCGTTCACCCCGAGAGCTACAAGATAGTGGAACTGATGGCACGCGACAACGGCTGCACCGTGGCACAGCTCATCAAAGACAAAACCCTACAGAAAAACATAGACCTCAACCGCTACGTCACAGCAGAGACGGGACTCCCCACGCTGAACGACATCATGAAGGAACTGGAAAAACCCGGCCGCGACCCGCGAGGACAAGCAGAGACCTTCAGCTTCGACGACCGTGTGCACGACATCGCCGACCTGCAGGTGGGCATGCTCTTGCCCGGCATCGTGACCAACATCACAAAGTTTGGCGCCTTCGTAGATATCGGTGTCCACCAGGACGGACTGGTACACATCTCCCAACTGGCCGACCGCTACGTCAGCGACCCTGCCGACATCGTGCACCTGCATCAGCACGTCCAAGTGCGCGTCACCGAGATTGACCACCAGCGCCGCCGCATAGCCCTCAGTATGAAAGAAGCTTAAAACAACAGGTTATGACCATACAAGAATTTCGCGAATACATGGCATCAGGCAAGCCCGTCATTGGCGGCTCCGATGTCCACATGATGTTTCATCAACTCTCACAAGAGGCTTTGCGCATCACAGCTGAGATCAACGGCTGCTACCACACTCCCGAGGAGCTGCACCAGCTGCTGGAACGGCTATGGGGACGTGAAGTGCCCAAGTCTGTAGGCCTGTTTCCACCGTTCCACACCGACTGTGGCAAGAACACCGTCGTTGCCGACCATGTGTTCATCAACATGGGCTGCAAGTTCCAGGACCAAGGCGGAATCACCATCGACGAGGGAGCCCTCATCGGTCACAACGTCGTGCTGGCCACAATCAACCACGACCTCAACCCTGCCCTCCGCCAAAGCATGAGCTACGCCCCCATCCACATCGGTAAGAACGTGTGGATAGGTGCCAATGCAACCGTACTGGCGGGCGTGACCATCGGCGATGGAGCCGTCGTGGCAGCCGGTGCTGTGGTGACCAAAGACGTAGAGCCGAACACCATTGTCGGCGGCGTGCCAGCCAAGGTTATCAAGAAGATAGAAGTGTAAAAACCGATTTGCCAAAAGCTGAACAAGAATGAAGCTTATGAATTTGGATGAGTTTATCTTCAAATAAGATGTAAGACATTGACACGGCCGAAAAGATTCAGCAAACACCTGATGTAATTACTAAAAAAAGGATGCGATCCTCACGGACAGCATCCTCCATGAACTCTTTTGATTAAACAATTACGGATAAACCGTAATGTGGGGAATGATTCTAATTATATATTTTCATCACTTAGTCTTCCCACAGGCTGTGGTACTGAGGCCAGACAGTCCCGCGAGAGAGGTTGCCACTACGCCCTACGACTTCCGGCGCATCATTCAGGCTCTCTGAATTGGGGGTTTCACCGCTTCCTAAGGAGCCGGCCAACAGTGTTTTATTAAGGCTGACCTTGATCAGCGCTGTATCGGGTGCAATATAATTCTTTTTCATTGTTTCTTTCCTTATTTAATTACAATCTTCTTTCCATTCACTATGTACAGACCACGATTGGGCTGGCTTACACGCTGTCCGTTCAGGTTATAATAGCCCTGAGTCGTTGCTCTCTCACCCTGAACCATCGTGATGCCTGTTGTTTCACTCTCGTCTTCGGGCAGACCGAAGAAACTGCTCTCACGGGCATTGCTGACGAGTGCCACGGAGAGGTAGGCGGAGTTGGCTTTCACCGTGAAGTCGGGATTGCCGTCGTTATAGCTCTTCACCTTATAGAAGCCTACGCCCTGCGTACCATTGGACAGCACGAAGTTGGTCTTACCGTCAGTTGTTGCATAGATTCCTGTAGCAGAGGTTACGCCTACGAGTTTGTTTGCTGTTACATCGGTGGTGCTTGTACCCACGACGTATGCCTCGTAGTCATTGGCAGCAGCCTTCAACAGCAAGCCAGTGTTGGCAGGAGCATCGGTCACCTCAGTGTAATCGGTAGTACTACCGTTAGATGTCACAATATAAGCCTTCAACCCAGTTGCATGAGAGAAATCCAGAGCCTTGTCGCTGCAATAGGTGGCGTAGCCGGCACTTGTAACAGAGACAGAGACGGTTTCACCGAACGTGTAAATGGCAGGAGTGGAAACCTTCTTGTAGAGCTGGATAGGCTGCTGACTGGAACTTGAATAGTAGCGGAAGCGATAATTACCACTGCCAGTAGAAGAATTAAATCTTAATTGATAACCACCTGAACCTTGGATAATAGCATTACCGTTATTTATGGTTATTGTATTGCTCAAGCCGGAATTATCAGTGTCCATGCCATTTGAACCAGAAGATCTGCCTATATATAATCCCGACGCACTCTTTATATACCCATTAGCTGCCGATATAGTAAATCTATATGAATCCACAGTTTCATTAGATGCAATTGTTTCATTGCTTATCGTTACTTTCTGAATATTTGAACTAGCATCCAAGGTCGATAAACTTCCATCAAAAATAATATTATCTTTCTCATAGACAATCAGATAGTCTCCATCAGTAACCTCGCTGGTTGCCGTTACTTTCTGATATTCGTTTACTGCTGCATGAGCGGTGAACGCGGCATAGAGCGTCATGTCTGCTGTAACAGTGGTAGTGTTAGCAACAAACACTGGAGCAGAGGCGCTGTTGGCAGAAGACCATCCGGCGAATGCCATACCATCAATAGCAGAGGGGTCATCAAGGCTCAGTGTAGCACCATGGAGGCGCTCTACAGGAGTCTGTGCCACACCACCAATATAGTAAGTTACAGTATGAACCTGTGTAAAGGAAGCACTTACGACTACATCTGATGTAGGCATCGTAAAGGAATATTCATCCTCTCCTTCGTCGTAATTGACTGTTACCGTGTTATCGCTCTCATCTGTAACATTCCACGCGTTGAAGACATATCCACTGTTTTCACTGAAACTAATAACAATAGTCTCACCAGCTTTAGAACTCGTCTTACTGCCGCCTATTGTCACAGAACCTCCAACGATGGCATCATCAACAATTATATCATAATCGGTGGTGGCATTGACGAATGAAGCACCTACCATCACACCCTCGGCAGGCATCGTGAACGCCAAAGGATTAGCAGTTGTATTATATTCATCAAGTGTAGCATCCCATGCACTAAACGCATAACCATCATCAGGAGTCGCAGTAATAGAAACTGATGCTGTGTAGGGGATTTCATACTCACCATCGCCATTAGGAGTAGCTGTTTCTCCATTCACCACAACAGACAATGTTCCGTTTTCATAATCATCAAATGATAATGTGAAGTTGTCAGGAGTGAACGTTGCATTAATCTCTGCGGCAGAAGCTGGCATTGTGAAAGTTGTCGTGATACTTGTTGCATCGGCAAATGCTCCTGCATCCTTTGTCCATGTGGTAAAACTATAGTTAGAAGCAGGTATTGCAGTTATATTTAACACTGTTCCCGCCTTAAACTCATCACCAGAAGTTACAGCGTCACCTCCCTTTGTCACAGCTACAGTACCACCTGTGGGAGAAGCTGTAAATGTAAAGGCATACTTGGGCTGAATCTTTTCAAGAGTAATATTAACAGATGCTATAAAGCAAGACCCACTTAGGGTAAATGTTACTTCATTAGCTTCTCCTGTCCAGGTTTTACTTGACAATGAACCAGCTGAAGCGGTAGGGGCGTTCCAAGTATCATTACCTCCGGTCGTAAATCCTATCTCTTTTAAATTATATCCCGTTGGAGCCTCAAATTTGATGGTACTTCCAGTATAGACACGGATATAATCTACATCACCACGAGGACGATTGGATGTTCCGTCTGTTATTGTAATCGTTACATTATCTTCGTCTTTAATTACAGGCAACTGCTCTGAAGACAGATTGGAGCCATTAGATGAACCCAACCACTCATAGTTCATGTCAACAGCAATATTTGTCGGCTGAACATACAATGTAATTGTCTTACTGGCCACATCACTATCAAACTTACCATCCTGAATGGCTATAGCCTTAACCGTAACGGGAACATCCTCTACCACGTTTACATTAAAGCTCCCGCTATAAAGAGTTGAGCTAGATGTTGGATCGCTTCCATCGGTAGTGTAATAGATTGTTGCACCATCAGTGGCAGAAATAGTTACAGCCACGTTTCCTTCCTCCATTACGGTTGTAGGAGCGGTGATTACAGGAGCCGTGAGTTTCTCTTTGACAGTAACTGCACAAGTTGCAGTGAAGCTGCCGTCTGTAGTTGTTACTGTGATTGTCGCAGAGCCCACGCCAACTGCAGTTACGACACCATTTTCTACTGTAGCTACACTTGTATTGCTTGATGTCCAGGTTACAACCTTGTTCGTTGCATTGGCGGGAGCAACAGTAGCTGTCAATATCTCATTAGATCCAACCTGCAAGGTTGTGTTACTCTTGTTCAAAGAAACTCCTGTAACAGGAACGGCATCGGTGACGGTAACTGTACACTCTGCCTTAATTGTGGCATCAGAAGGAGACTTTGCTCTAATGGTTGTTGAACCAGCTGCAACACCAGTAACGACACCACCACTTACTGTGGCAACATCTGTGTCATCGGATTCCCATACAACTGTCTCTGTTGTGTTAGCAGGAAGAACCGTAGGAGTTAAGGTTACTGTGCCACCAACGCCAAGACTTGCACTTGATTCCATCCCAGTTATAGAAGTAATGGGAACGGATGTGTTTTTATAGATATAAAATGCTCCTGCACGGAGTGTTTTATTTGTTGCCGTACTATTAGTAGCACCTGGTCTTGCTACGATAGCAAATTTTGTATAATTAGTAGCACTCCCAGTCCACTCAACATTACCCGAGACCGATTGTCCTGAAGTTGAATAATTTGTAGAAGAAAGCAAGACATAACCAGAGCCGCTATCACCAAAAAGATAAACTTGAAACGCATTATTTCCACCAACCCATTCGAATCTTACTTTTGTCACTTCAGAATAAGCATTTTCAAAAAGCATAGCATATGCATGCGCTGTTGTTTTTTTACTATTATATGTAGCATCCGCATTGCACAATGCTGTTACAACACTTGAAAAGGTAGTATTATTATTTAAAACACCTTTTGAAGAATGAGAGCTATTACACCCCAAGTAAAAAACACCACCATTAACTTGAGAGACACTAGCTGTCCAAGATTTGGAATTTAACGTAAATGTTTTGTTTTGAGTATAAGAATGATTTGCCACATTTGTAAACTGTGCTTCATAAAGCTGAGTATACTCCTGTGCCCACGCGGGACTTGCTCCTACGATGCTAAAGAGCATGGCGAGGAGCCAAAATTTTAAGTAGAGTTGTTTTCTCATAGAAATAAAGAGTTTTTAATATTAATAATGTGAATCATTCACATAGCTGGTGGCTCGGCGGTGCCTCCTCCACATTATTTATATACAAAGAAGGCGTGGAACTGCATTCGCTACGTCTTCTACATTGAGGTCCTGAGAAAACCCATCCAAAAAAGATATAGTGATACACCCCCACGCTTACGCGTGGAACCCACTACGCCGTCTTGTTTGGATTTGAAATTTCTCAGGTTTCAATGTACAAGATAAAGCATAATTGCTTCCCGTATTTACCCACAAAGTCTTGCTCTTCAGTCCAATCTGACAAGGAAAAGACCTCAGAATCGCAGTGCAAAGTTACAATGTTTTTCTGAACCGACCAAGGATTACATACTAAAAAAACGCCGCACCCCTCACGGGTTACGGCGTTCTTACTTATTTAAAAGTTGAATGAATGTTTCTTACTTCACTTTGTCAACGATGGCCTTGAAAGCCTGGGGGTTGTTCATGGCGAGGTCGGCAAGCACCTTGCGGTTGATCTCGATGCCAGCCTTGGCCAGGGCGCCCATCAACTTAGAATAGCTCATGCCCTCGAGACGAGCGGCAGCGTTGATACGCTGAATCCACAGAGCACGGAAGTTGCGCTTCTTGGTGCGACGGTCACGATAAGCATAGGTAAGGCCTTTCTCGTATGTATTCTTAGCTACGGTCCAAACATTCTTGCGAGCTCCAAAATATCCTTTAGTGAGCTTCAGAATGCGGGTTCTCTTTGCTTTAGATGCAACATGATTTACTGATCTTGGCATAATTTTCTTCTTTTAAAGTTCAACTAATAGGATGATTAACGCAAGCAGAGCAATTCGCGCACCTGCTTCATGTTGCTTGTGTCAACGATAGCATCGTGAACCAAATTACGCTTTTGTTTCTTTGTCTTCTTTGTCAGAATGTGACTGTGGTAGGCGTGATGTCTCTTCACCTTACCAGAACCGGTGAAGCGGAAGCGCTTCTTTGCTCCGGAGTTTGTCTTTACTTTTGGCATTGTTTTTTAATTTAAATGATTACTATTGTTATATAGCGGCGGCAACGCATATACCGGGCGTTACGCACCTTTAATTCCTACAGATGTCTGTCAGTCTTCGTCCTGCACGGCCTTGAGCAAGTCTGCCCCGCCCTTGGCATTGGCAAGCAAGCCGTTGTTGACATTGACGATGTCGAGCTCTGCCTTGGCAGCTTCTTTGGCTTCGGCCTCACGGCGTTCGCTGTCGCGCTTCTGCTGGCTCTTCTTGGCCACGCCGGCCTTCTTGGGAGCAAGGAAGAGAAACATCTTCTTGCCTTCCAGACGCGGCAGCTGCTCTACCTTGGCATATTCCTCCAGGTCGTTGGCAAAACGCAGCAGCAGCACCTCGCCCTGCTCCTTGAACAGGATGGAGCGTCCACGGAAGAAGACGTATGCACGAACCTTGTTGCCTTCTTCAAGGAACTCCTTGGCATGCTTGAGCTTGAAGTTGTAGTCGTGGTCATCGGTCTGGGGTCCGAAGCGAATCTCCTTCACCTCCACCTTAACCTGCTTGGCTTTCATCTCCTTGGCATGTTTCTTCTGCTGGTAGAGGAACTTAGAATAGTCGATGAGACGACAAACAGGCGGCTGTGCGTTAGGCGAAATCTCTACGAGGTCAACACCCTGCTGGCGCGCCATGTCAAGTGCTTGTCGTGTAGGAATTACTTCTGAACCGCTCTCACCTACAATGCGGACTTCCCGAACATGAATTTGCTCATTCACGCGGTACTGGTTTTTCAATTTGTCATTCTTCATTCAACTATTTTAAGTCTCTTTTTTGCTAAACGGCTGCAAAGTTAACACTTTTCGACGAACAAACAAAATATTCTTTTCTTTTTTTTGCAATGGCAGCAAGATTTTCATGCCCTTTATTGCATATTTCATATGGATATACTATCTTTGCACATACTCAACAACTGAAAACCTTATGAAAAGATTATCTACCTTATTATTATTGGTTGTCATCATGACTTCGCATGTCACGGAGGCTCTTTGTCAAGCCGTCATCTTCCCTCAGCAGGAACAGGCAGGGGTGGCCGTAGCAGAAGCTTTCGAAGAGGGAAATTGTACTATCTATACCATCGGCAACAACCTGTTGACGGCTTCGTTTGTCAAGGAGGGCGATGTGATGCTCTTCGGCGGCTGCGAGCAGATGGGGCTGAAAGCTGGCACGGAGTTATTCAAGCTCAGGCTCGGCAATGGCACGGAGGTGAAAGCCTCAGAGATGACATTGGGTGAGGTGCGCACCATTGATCTCACTCCAGACCCCACAGCCGCCAAAGCTTCACTGAAGCTGCCAGGTAAGGCCATCGAGGCCGACTACAACTACGGCAGCCTTCAGATGGTGTGGAGGGCCGTGCTGAGAGACGGCTCGCACTATCTGCGCACAGAGCTGGAACTAACAGCCTTGGCTAACACCGCCATGAACGCTATTATACCTCTCATCTATAATGTTGACAACAACAGCAGCGAGCAGGCTCCCGTCGTGGTGGGCAACACCCGAGGTGCCGTCGTGGCCAGCGACCACATTTTTGCCGGACTGGAAACACCAACGGGTGTCAACACCGCTGGTGGGAACATTGGCACGGAGCCCTTCGCCTACACAGCATGGACGGGCACAACCTTTACATGGTCACCCGGTGAAGACACACCACAGGGCATCCTCAGTCTTGGCTTTACCCCCGACTACATATCAGGCACGAAGGGATACCTCGCCATCAAGAGCACTGGCCTTCATACTGTGAAGTTCCAATATACCAGCGGCAACCACCGTCTGGACATTGCCGGTGTGGACGTGGTGGACCCGTTCACAGGTGAAGTCGTCGCCAAGGACTACCACAAGGGTAAGACCGGCGGCTCCAGTTCAAACAACACATACAGACTGACGATACCACAGGCAGGCTACTACCTGGTACGCTACTTCCGCGACATTACAGAAGAGGTCAACGGCACCATAACGGGTAGTTTCAACTCCAACGGAACCATCACCTGGAGCGGCACCGTCTCAGCACCAAAAGTAGCCTACGACGGTAAACTGGAGGAAAATCAGCTACAACAGGAGGAGTCAACGACCGAAGGCCTTACCTACCCTATCCTGGCCATCGGCGGCAAGCGCACTGACACCTGGAACACCAGTTCATGGACCACGGTTGAGAACGTGCCTGCACGCATCAACGAGGTGGGATACTACTATCCACAAGTAAAAGTCATGGAAAAGACCATCAGCTTTGCTACTGCCAACGGAACTTTCAACGCACAGTTTATGTATAGCTCCGGTGCTCACGGACTTACCATCGCTGGTGTGGAACTTATCGACAATGACGACAACGTGGCGGCCTCCGACTACCACTTCGGATTTTCTGGCAATGCCAAAAACAATAACAACTATACCTTCACAGTGCCATCAACCGGTAACTATCGCCTGCGCTACTATGTCGTGCTGGGCAATAATGACAACACATCATCAGGCAACATCTATCTTACCTACAAGATGGTGGAGACATTCCACCTGCCAGCACCCACGGAGACACCGATACTGGGCGAATGGAGCCGACAGACGACACTGGCTGCCGGAAAAACCTGGAAAATAGGAGCCGTGGCAGGCCTGATAGCGAAAGGGCAACAGCGACGCTCCTTCCTGGCCTATAGCGAAAGAGAGAGAGCCGTTCCCTGGAGGCCCTTCCCGCTTTACAATAGTTGGTATGAGCTGAACATCAACCGCAACAACGACCCGAACTACACCAACAACTTCAACGAGTCACAGTGTCTGGACGTTCTCAGTCAGTGGAAGGCCCACCTCTTCGACACTTATGGAACGGGCATCGCCTCGTTTGCCTGGGATGACGGATGGGACGAATACGGCACATGGACCTTCAATCCCAACTTCCCGAATGGGTTCCAGAACATGAGCGATGCGGCACAGGCTATGGGTTCACAAATAGGTGCCTGGCTCGGACCAGTGGGCGGCTACGGACAGAGTGGCAGCTACCGCCGCAACTACTGGAGCTCACGAGGTGGCATGCAGTTGAGCAACCCTGCTTACTACAATGTATTCCTAACAGCCTGCACAAAGATGGTCAACGACTACGCATTCAACTTCTTCAAGTTCGACGGCATCAGTGCACAATTCTCCTCCATAGGACCCGATGCTGGAGCTACCGGACAGGAGAATGCCGAGGCCATCATCGACATTGAACAACGCGTACGCGAGGTAAAGCCTGACGTGTTCTTCAACACCACCGTCGGCACATGGGCATCGCCATTCTGGTTCCAGGTGAGCGATGCCGTGTGGAGACAGGAGAACGACTACGGTACCATTGGCAACCAGGGCACAGACCGTGAACGCTGGATTACCTACCGAGACAGGCTGGTGTACCAGAACTTCGTACAGAACTCTCCCCTCTGCCCCATCAACACGCTCATGACCCACGGATTTATACTGACCAAGTATGGAAGCGTGGCGACAAACATGGATTACGCTGGTGTGCTGCGTGAGCTGCGATGTGCCTTTGCCTGTGGCTCAGGCATGGTGGAAGTGTATGCCGACTATGCGTTGATGAACAGCATCAACAATGGCAAACTATGGGAAGACCTGGCCGAGTGCATCAAGTGGCAGAAGGAGCAGGCCGACGTGCTGCCCGACATACACTGGGTGGGCGGCAACCCGTGGGACGGCAGCAAAGCCAACGTCTATGGATGGGCCTCATGGAATGGAAAGAAGGCCACACTGGCCCTGCGCAACCCATCAACGAGTTCACAGACCTTTAAGACAACCCTGCGCCAGGCTCTCGACATTCCGGCATACATCAACACCACCGTCACGCTGACCGATGCATTCTCACAAAGCATCCTTCCCGGATTAACCACCAACACGGCCATCGACATTGACACGGAGCTGACATTGGTGCTGCCTGGCTCTACGGTCTTCGTCTTCAACGGCACCGACAACACCGTGACCAACGGCATCGTTGAGGTGTGGGCCGACAACCGTACCGCCAACGGGCTGAAGGAGAAGACCGATGCCGCTATCTACGACCTGCAAGGACGACGGTTGACACAACCATCACGCGGCATCAATATCATCAATGGGAAAAAAGTTATCAAATAACTCTTTTTTCTTGAATCTCCCTATATCCCCCGACCTCCTTGAATTTCCTAAAAGAAGAGCGAGAGCTTTTGCCTGTTACGACAAAGCTCTCGCTCTTGCTTGTTACTAAATCTTCGTTAACTTAGTCCTGCGGCTTGAGGTTGGTAGCCTTGAGCATCTCGGCAACCTCGGCATTGATGCGCTGAGCAAACTCCTCAATCTTCATGGTGGCCTGCTCGCCACCGCCCTGCTTACGCATGGCGACGAGTCCCTCTGCAGCTTCCTGCTCACCGACGATAACCATATAGGGTACACGCTTCAACTCGTTGTCACGAATCTTGCGACCAATCTTCTCGTTGCGGTCATCGACCGATGCACGAACACCCTGCTCGCTGAGATAGTGGCATACCTTCTGAGCATAGTCGTTATACTTCTCGGAGATGGGCAGGATGGCCACCTGTTCCGGTGTGAGCCACAGGGGGAAGTGGCCGGCCGTATGCTCGATGAGCACAGCGGTGAAGCGCTCCATGGAGCCGAACGGTGCACGATGCACCATGACAGGTGTCTGCTTGGAGTTGTCCTCTGCCGTAAACTCCAGCTTGAAGCGCTGCGGCAGATTGTAATCGACCTGGATGGTGCCAAGCTGCCAACGACGTCCGATGGCATCCTTCACCATGAAGTCGAGCTTCGGACCATAGAAAGCAGCCTCGCCATATTCGACCTTAGCCTCCAGACCCTTCTCTTTGCAAGCGTCGATAATGGCCTGTTCTGACTCTGCCCACACCTCATCGGAGCCAATGTATTTCTCCTTATCCTTGGGGTCGCGCAATGAAATCTGAGCCTCCACGTTCTCGAAGTTGAAGATGGAGAACACGGCCTTGATGATATCCATCACGCGCATGAACTCACCTTTCACCTGGTCGGGACGGCAGAAGATGTGGGCATCATCCTGAGTAAATGAACGTACACGGGTCAGTCCGTGCAGCTCGCCCGACTTCTCATAACGATAGACCGTACCGAACTCCGCAATGCGAAGGGGAAGGTCCTTATAGGAACGGGGCTTCCAGGCGAACACCTCACAGTGGTGAGGACAGTTCATTGGTTTCAGCATGTATTCCTCACCCTCCTCCGGAGTGGTGATGGGGCGGAAGGCATCCTTCGAATAGTGGGCATAGTGACCACTGGTGACATAGAGATTCTTGCCCCCGATATGCGGAGTGATGACTTCCTGATAGCCAAAGTTTTTCTGAATCTTACGCAGCATCTCCTGCAAACGCAGACGCAGGTCGGTGCCCTTTGGAAGCCAGATGGGAAGACCCTTGCCCACACGGTCGGAGAACATGAAGAGTTCCATCTCTTTTCCAATCTTACGATGGTCGCGCTTCTTGGCCTCTTCCAACATGACGAGATACTCGTCGAGCATCTTCTTCTTGGGGAACGAGATGCCGTAGAGGCGCTGCATCTGTTCGCGCGAAGCATCGCCACGCCAGAAAGCACCAGCCACACTGGTGAGCTTTACAGCCTTGATGAGACCTGTTGAAACGAGGTGCGGACCACGACAGAGGTCGGTGAAGGCCCCCTGAGTATATGTGGAGATGGAGCCATCTTCAAGATCTTGCTCGATGTGCTCACACTTGTAGGTCTGTCCATCGGCACCAAACTCTTTCAGAGCTTCGGCCTTGGGAACCTCACGACGCACCACGGGCTCGTCTTTCTTAGCCAGTTCCATCATCTTCTGTTCAATGGCAGGAAAATCGCTTTCCTTGATCATCTCTCCATCTTTCAGCAACACGTCATAGAAGAAGCCATTCTCCACTGCCGGTCCGAAACCGAACTGGATGCCTGGATAGAGTTCCTTCAGAGCCTCAGCCAACAGGTGGGCAGAAGTGTGCCAAAATGTGTGTTTTCCTTCTTCGTCCTCAAACTTGTAGAGAGCAATGGTGGCATCCTCATTGATAGGACGGTTGAGTTCTACAGTCTCACCATTGACAGCGCAAGATACAACGTTGCGTGCGAGAGCCGGTGAGATGCTCTCGGCGATTTGAAAACCAGTCACGCCCTGCTCATACGAGCGAGCAGATCCGTCTGGGAATGTAATTGTTACCATATACAAAATAGCTTTTTAAATTTAAACGGATGCAAAGTTAATAAAAAAGTTGGGAGACAAACGATAATGACAGATATTTTTCTCTTTCACTTCCCACTTTTCGTTTTTCATTCTTCATTTTTCATTCTTTACCTTCATCTCCTTGGTGTACTTCTTGATGATGCTGTAGGCATGATAGAGTCCCAACTCACCTGCCTTGCTGAGGTCGGCAACTCCTTCCGTATAATGATTGTCGAAAAGGCGCACCAGTCCGCGATTATAGTATGCCTCGGCCATGCCAGGTTCCACTTCGAGGGCCTTGGTGTAGTTATCAATAGCCTGTCCATACTCCTTTTGTTCAGCCAGGTAGTTGGCATGGTTGTAGAGCAGGAAGGCATTTCGCGGATTCACGGCCAGAGCCTGGCGGACATCATCTGCAGCATGGGTGGCTGCCAGCCGCACATCAGCACCTTGAGAGACCTTGAAGTTATTCATGCGCACCTGACAGATGAAGCGCTGCCAGTGTCCCAGTTCTGAGAGACTGTCTATTTCCAGACAATCGTTCAGGTCGTTTAAAGCTTCTTCTATATTCTGTACAGAAGCATAGGCCACACTGCGCTGCAGCAATAGCGGCGCCGCATCTTGTGGAGTGGTGGTTTCGGCAATGCGTGTACTAAGTTCCTCAATCAGGGAAAAGAGTTTCTCACTTTGTTCTTTGCTCACCTGCGGGGAGTTGCAGGTAACATAGAGACGGCGGTCCTTCAGATAGTTGGCATTGAAGCGTTCTACGGCAGCATCGAAGAGTTGCAATGTGTTCACACCGTTCTGATAGGGTTGGAAGGAGAGCTCAAACATCGGCATGAGCGACAGGTCTATCTGGCGGTTCTGCACCCTACCCCGATATTCGCTTTGATATTCGTGTTCAACCTCTGCATCGTCTTCCACGACAATCTGGTCATACTTCTCCGGATCTATCTCGCTGCGCTTGCGCATTTCTTTCTGCTTACTCTTACTCCAACGGTTTTGTGCACCCTGTCGTTTGTTCAGCTGCGCCTTCAGAATCTTGAACTCGTCGAGTTCTGCTTTGGCCGTCATTCCCAATTTGCGGTAGCAGGCAGCACGATAGGAAAGACCCGTCCAGAAGTTTGGGAACTCGTCGATGACAGCAGAAAAGTCACGGATGGCGGCATTCAGATTACCCGTCTTCTCATGTAGCACGCCACGGTTGAAGACGGCCATCATGTTTTTAGGTTCCATCTTGATGACATAGTCGAAGTCGGTGATGGCGCGATTGTCGTCACCCAGCTGCATACGCAGCAGTCCACGGTTGTAATGGGCCAAAAAATTGTTAGGGTCAAGGTCGAGGGCGGTGTCATAGTCTTCCATCGCTCCTCTAAGATTGTTATAGTTCAACCGCGCAAGAGCACGATTGACATAGTTTTTCACCGTATTGGGTTTCAGGTGGATAGCCTTGTTCAGACATGAGTCGGCCTCACGCCACTCATGTCTTGACAGGTTGATGTAGGCCTTAGTTGTCCAGGTGTCACCATTGTAGGGATCCACCTCCAAACTCTTTCCTAACCACAGGGCTGCCTCCAGCGTATCCTTTTGGTGGAGGAAAAGCTCTGCCTTCAGCGAATAGGCATTGGCAAAGTCGGACCACCGACGTATAATGGTGTCAGTCTCTGCCTGTGCCTGCTCATACTGCTTGTCGTTGAGTCGGCAGATAACACGGTTGAACCAGTAGTTGCGCACCTGCGGTTCCAGCGCAATGGCTCGCGTATAATCACTGATGGCATCCTGATACTTTTCCTGACGGATGCGGGCTATGGCCCGCAGGTCGAAGAGGTCATCGATATAAGGATTGAGCTTGATGGCTTCTGACGCATCGGCTTCTGCCCCCATGAAATCATCAAGATAGAATTTGGCCACGGCTCTGTACTGCCACGGCCTGTATAGATAGGGCTTGAGAGAGAGGACCTGATTGAAATACTGGATGGAGAGCACATAGTCTTCGTAGTGGAGAGCTACCTGCCCACTAATCATAAGCCTTTCCACATTATACTGTGCGCTGGCACCCAGTGAAAATAGCCACAACAGGCTATATATGAACCATCTCCTTAACATCCATCCTACTTTCTGACCGCCTTGGTGCGATATGAACAGCGGTAGCGTCCTTGCAACAATGCTTTCAGCTTATTCTTGATGAGTTGCTTGCGCAAAGGTGAAATGCGGTCAATGAACATCTTGGCATCCAAATGATCGAACTCATGCTGCATGACACGAGCCAGATAGCCCTCAACCCACTCGTCGTGGGCATTGAACTGCTCATCTTGATACTGCACATGGATGCGCGTGGGACGAACCACCTTCTCATGAATGCCTGGCAGAGACAGACAACCTTCCTCCAACGAGTCGGTTGGTACATTCTCGTCGTATTCAACAATGTGAGGATTGATGAACACTTTTCTGAACCCTTTGTATTCTGGCAGGTCTTCACTTAGCACATCCAAATCGATTACCACCAAGCGGATATTTCTGCCTATCTGTGGTGCTGCCAGACCGATACCCTCTGAGTCAGCAAGCGTTTCCCACATGTCTGCTATCAGTTGTTCCAACTCAGGATAGTCGGGAGTGATATCTTCAGATACCTTGCGCAGCACTGGCTGCCCATATATATAAATAGGTAATAGCACGTTAAAAGAATATTATAATTAAAAATACATCACTAAAGACAAAACTACCTGCCACGGGACTTCATGTAGTCTTGCAAAATAATCGTTGCACTAATCTCATCAACGAGAGCCTTATCCTGCCGAGCCTTCTTATGCAAACCTGCATCTATCATGGTCCGATGGGCTAATATCGAAGTGAAACGCTCATCGTAGTACTCAATGGGTATTTGTGGCATAGCCTTTCGCCAACGGTTTACAAACTGCTGGACGCGAGTCAGATTCTCGCTCGGCATGCCATTGGTCTGACGAGGCTCTCCGATGACAATCCGCTCCACTGGCTCACGTTTGATATAATCGCAAAGATAGTCGAATAGCTCTGACGTGGAAACAGTCGCCAACCCACCCGCAATAATCTGGAGTGGATCGGTGACTGCTAATCCTGTACGTTTCTTTCCGTAATCGATTGAAAGTATTCTCATATTTGATTCAAGACCGTCAATGGTCCCGAAGACTTCTTACTTCTTGTAGAGAAGCCAAGCATCGGGATACTTTGAACGGAATTGGTCGCGGCTCTGAGCGGCATCAACCTTCTGGTCGAATGTAGAAGCGACAACACGATACATGTTACGATCCACATTCTTCACAATCTGTGCGTCATAGCCGGCGGCCCTCAGCTGTTTCTGCAAGCCTTCGGCATTGGGTAATACAGAGAAAGAACCTACAACGACGCTGTAAGCCTTCAGACCGTTACCATTAACCAATTCGACATTCTCCTGACGTACGGACACATTATCTGCTGTGTTTGTAACAGTTGTCTGTGTAACAGGTTGTTGGACAATAGGAGTCACAACGGGAGTTTCCTCAACGACGGGAGTTTCTTCCTGCTGAATAGCCTCCTGAGCCTTAGCCTTCTCGTAAGCCTTCTTGTAGGCACTTTCGCCTGACTTACAACTTGTAAAAGCCAAAACAACGCACAATCCTGTGCACAATACCAATGATTTTTTCATACGTTCTTGTTTGTTTTATTGATAATAATTATTTTCTTTTCATTTAGTTGCGGCGAAATTACAAAATATCCTTTAAACACAAATCAAAAAGGCGCATAAAGTTTGTTAAATCAGTAAAAACAATATATTTTAACAAAAAAAGTATTTGTTTTCATTGTATATTCAAGAAGAATGTGTACTTTTGTACATCATTGTTTCACTAAAATATCAATAGACTTATGAAAGCATTAGGTTACATTGGAGCATTCCTCGGCGGTGCTATCGCCGGAGCTGCCTTAGGAGTACTGGTTGCACCGGAGAAAGGTGCTGACACTCGCACACGCATCACTGATGCTGTTAATGACTTCTGTCAGAAGCACAACATCAAGTTGAGTCGCAAGCAGATGGATGACCTGGTGGATGACATCAAGGACGCTGCTACAGACATTGCTGAATAATACCTGACTCCATGTTCTCTACGGATCAAAACATTGAGACCATAGGGCAACTTGTGGAAGTGCTCAAACATTACATCGGGCTCCAGAAAGAGCGTTTGGAGCTTGATGTAATTGATAAAGTGGTACGCCTCATCACGGTACTCACTTTAACCTTTGTACTCTCTCTGCTGTTGTTGTTAGCCCTCATCTATGTCTCTTTTGCCGTTGCCTACGCTTTAGGCAATCTGGTCGGCATGGTTGCTTCTTTTACCTTGGTTGCCGGTTTCTACATGTTTATATTCCTGCTTCTCATCATGTTCAGAAAGCAATGGATAGAAAAACCGGTCGTCAAGTTTCTGGCCAGTTTATTAATGGAATAAAACAACAGAGCCATGGCTATGAATAAAGATAACGTCCTTCCTCCCATCAATTCTTTGGAGGAGCTGCAGGCAAGGAAAGATTTGCTGAACGCGGAAATTGCCAAAGACGACGAACAAATCAAGGCTCTTTGGAACTCTTTGTTCCACAAACCAGCGATGATGACATCATCATCGCCAGCCAAACGCATTGCCAGCATCGTAAACACAAGCGCCGGCATTATCGACGGTGCCATTCTCGGCTGGAAACTCTACCGGAAATTCAAAAGGAAGTAAGGGTCAGCCCGTCATAAGCGAACTGAAAACCTTCAGGCAACCGACTGTTGGCTTCGTCATGAAAGCCAATGTGATGCGTCATGTGTGTAAAGTAGGTTTGCTTTGCACCGACCTTTTTGGAAAAGGCGATAGCTTCGTCCACCAGCATGTGGGCCATGTGGTTCTCTTCAAAACGCAAAGCATTGACAACCAGTGTCTCCACCCCCTTCAGATAGTCCATCTCTCCTTCGTCAATGGTCTTCATATCCGTGATATAGGCCAGTTTCCCAAACCGATAGCCCAGAATTGGTAACTTATAATGCATCACCTCAATGGGAGTGACGTCGATGTCGCCAACCCGAAAGGTCTCATGCGGACTAACGGTATGGAGATTCAGCAGCGGAACTCCGGGATAGAGCTTCGATGCGAAGCAGTAAGGCATGGTCTGCCTCAGCCCTTGTACTGTTCCCTCATTCGCATAGAGGTCCAGACTGCCAAAGACACAGAAGCCGCGCAGATCATCAATGCCTCCTACATGGTCGTAGTGGATATGGGTAAGCAATACGGCATCGGGTTTCTTGAACTCCAAGGGCATTAGTTGCATGCGAATATCTGGTCCAGCATCAATGAGGATGCGGGTGGTTTCCGACTCCAGCAGTGCCGCACTACGCCACCGTCTGTCGTGCGGGTCCTGGCTCCTGCAGACCTTACACTGACACCCCAGCATGGGTACGCCGCCCGAAGTTCCTGTTCCAAGAAATGTAAATCGCATAACTATTTCATCAGATAATATTTACCTCAGGACGTATATCGATACCGAACTTTTTCTTTACATCACGGCGGATGGTGTCGCAGAGCGTCACGATTTCCTGCCCCGTGGCTCCACCTCGGTTGACAAGCACCAATGCCTGCTTATTGTGAACACCGGCTCTGCCCAACGAACGTCCCTTCCATCCACACTGCTCTATCATCCAACCAGCAGGAATCTTCTCCCGCCCTGCATCGACAGCATAGTGGGGCATGTCAGGATATAAAGTAGCCAGTTCTTCATATTTTGCGCGGTCAACAACGGGGTTCATAAAGAAACTTCCGCCATTTCCTTCCACCTTCGGATCTGGCAGCTTATCGCGACGAATATCGATGATGATCTGTCGCAACTGTTGTGCCGTAGGATGGATGATGCCCTTTGCTGCCAATGCACTGCGTATATTCCCGTAGTCAAGTTTGGGAACAAAGGTGTTGCTTAAACGATAGGTAACATAGGTGATGATAAACCGGCCGCGCCAGTCAGCCTTGAATCGGCTATAACGGTAGCTGTATTGACAGTCGGCATTAGTAAAAGTATATTTCTCACCTGTAGAGATCTCAATGGCTTCCACTCTTTCAATGAAGTCTTTAACTTCAACTCCATAGGCACCAATATTCTGCACTGCGGAGGCACCTACATCTCCAGGGATGAATGAGAGGTTCTCGGCACCATAGATGCCCTGCTCCACGCAGAAGTTCACCACGTCATCCCAATTCTCACCAGAGCCACATCGCACATGGCAGCCGTCCATGCCGGCAACGACCTGAATACCCTTGATAGCAGAACGCATGACGGTGCCATGATAGTCACCCGTAAGCAGCAGGTTGCTGCCCCCGCCAATAACGAGCAGGCGGCCTTCTGCTGATGTAAGAGGAAGAACTGACCGGAGTTCTGCTTCAGAACAAAACTCCACGAAGCGGTCACAGCAAGCTTCTATACCAAAAGTATTGTGCTTCAACAGATTATAATTGGTGATATCTCTCATAAATCTTCTCCCGTTTCACAACTCCTGCTTCTCTCCCATATCTGTTTTTTACGAATCAAACTCCACCAGTCGCCAGCGGCCACCTTTTTTCTTGAACACCAGCTGTGACTCCATGCCGTTGGCCACACCGCGAATCATGAAGATTTTCTGATTACTGCCCGGCACAATCTGACCGTCATATATCATATTATATATGACATGGTTTGGAATCAGTTCAGGTTTAAACATCGGCCACTGTTCTGGCACAATCTCACCAGACTGGGTTTCAAATTCGTCATCGGGACTCGGCGAGGAAAAAGTTACCTGATCATCCAGACTCTCTATCTGGAAAACGCTATCGGCCACAAACCGTTTATAAAAATTCAGGAAGGAGGCATTCACATTGTCATCAATACGCTCGTTTCTGATTTCTGTCAGCATCCACTTTCCTTTCTTTCGGGCAAAGATGTATCGTTGCACATGTTCCGAACGAAGGTTTATGCGTTCCAGGATGACCTGTTCCACCGTTGATTCCTTGGAGAGGTCTATCTGACGCTGATTGTCGAAGATTTGTGTATAATAGCCTTGCCGCATGAAAAAGTTATCCATCTTCCATTGCTTTTTCTGCACCGTTTTCTTTTCCTTGTTGTCAACCAATGTCAGGGGAAAGGCAATGCGTGCAAGCTGCAGTTTCGGGTTGGCAGCGAAGTTGAAGAAGAAATCATCAAAGAACTCGTCAGCGGCGGTGGGCATGGGCGTCTCAGAGATAAGTTCTTCCTCGTCGCTGAGCCGCATAGTGTCGGCCTGTGCAGAGTCAGCTGCAATAGAGTCGCTCTCCAACTCGTCTCCACCTTGGTTACGCAAATTGCCACACCCGACAATGACCAAGCCCCAAATAGCCGTTATGACCAAAACAATAAGACGCCTTTTTTCCATCAGTTCTTCTATTTCCCGGCAAAAGTACAACATTATTCCGAACTGACAAAAAAATTAGGCTCAAAAGAGAAAATAGCAATTTTCATGGAAATCCATTGCTATATGAGAAAAAAAAGCTAAATTTGCAGCTTGAAATAAAAAACAAGAGAAAAGAGATATGCTTTTAGAGAAGATTGAAGCAATGCTGAAAGAGGTCAGCACGCTAACGGCAAGCAATGCCGAAGAAATCGAACAGTTGCGACTGAAATACCTGAGTAAAAAGGGGGAGATAAATGCCCTCATGCAGGACTTCCGTAATGTGGCTGCCGATGAGAAGAAGACTGTCGGCATGAAGATTAACGAACTGAAGCAGTTAGCTATGGCCCGCATCAACGAGCTGAAGGAACAGTGTGAGACAACAGAGGAACAGACCGATGACCTGGACTTGACACGCACACCCTACCCCATTCAACTCGGTACGCGTCACCCACTAACTATCGTCAAGAACGAGATTGTCGATATCTTTCAACGCATGGGCTTCACACTTGCAGAGGGGCCCGAGATTGACGATGACTTGCATGTATTCACCAAGCTGAATTTTGCAGCCGACCATCCTGCCCGTGACATGCAAGACACATTCTTCATTGAGACCAACCCCGACGACGTGGCAAAGAACGTCATCCTACGCTCACACACCTCCAATGACCAGTCTCACTACATGGAGACCCACGAACCGCCCATCCGAGTTATCTGTCCAGGCCGCGTCTATCGCAACGAAGCCATCTCTGCCCGTGCCCATTGTTTCTTCCACCAAGTGGAAGGTCTTTACATCGACAAGAACGTGAGCTTCACCGACCTGAAGCAAGTGCTCCTGTCATTTGCCCGTGAGATGTTCGGTCCCGACACCAAAATTCGACTGCGCCCCAGCTATTTCCCCTTCACGGAGCCAAGTGCAGAGATGGACATCTCCTGCCACATTTGCGGTGGAAAGGGGTGTGGATTCTGCAAGCACACAGGTTGGGTTGAGATTCTCGGCTGCGGCATGGTTGACCCCAATGTTTTGGAAGCCTGTGGCATCGACAGTAAGGTCTATACAGGCTATGCCTTTGGCATGGGTGTCGAACGTATCACCAACCTGAAATATCGCGTGGCAGACCTGCGCATGTTCTCAGAAAATGATGTCCGCTTCCTCCGCGAATTCGAGGCAGCGAACTAAACCTGAATAACAGAAAACAAGCTGCAAACAACAAGTAGCTCATCACGATAGCAATAAAAAAAGGAGTTATCGCCTTCATCGCGATAACTCCTTTTACTATATATATCCTTTGTTTATCATATTAAAAGAACACCAATGTTCCCGGTCCTACACCCGTGGTGTAACGGCCTATGAAGTTTCCAGCAGAGGAATAGCGACACACATAGCCATCAACGGTGTAACTGGCATAGCCGCCTTCGCCTTCAGAATAAGAAGTTATGAATACTTCCTTGCTACGCGGGTCAACACCGATGGTTCCCGGACTGAACACCTCACTACCCTGCACAAAATTGGTTTCTATGTTAGTCCGAAGATTCAAGACATGATAGGTGGTCACCTCGTTCCAGTTGGCATCATAGGTCGTGTTGACAACGAAGAGGCTGTCGCCGCTGAGTGCCATCATACGTCCGTTAGTCAGCGTTGTTACTTGATCATCGGCATCGATTTTCTGAATCGTTGCAGGGACTGAGCCATAGTCGCCCCATGAGGCCAGATAGAGATTATTGCCGTCGGAGATGAGTTGATTGGGGTTGGCAGCAACGGTAATAAACCGTTCACGCTCCAGCGTTCCTGCATTCAACTTCAACACCTCGTTCTCATAGTCTGCATAGGGTGCTACGGTCATCGGAGTGTATGCATTGCAGACATACACATGTCCGTTACGCACAGCGATGCCCTCCAGATTGCTTCCCACAACCTCCGACTCGGCCACAACCGTCAGAGTCCAAGCATCAATCTTGGTCACCTTGCCAGTATAGGAGCTAACATAGACGTAGCGGCCATCGGTGGCTAACTCGCGGGGCGCCATTACTGGAATAGTTCCCAAAGTGCGCTGCGTTGGACATAAGATACACTCCACACGGTTCTCATCGTGCACAGCTATAAACATGCGTCCATTATTGACGATAGCATTATTGGGAGTACCACCAAGTGAGCGACCATTGGCTCCGGCAAAGATGTTACGGTGCATCTCCCAAGTGGTGAAGTCCAAGAAGTCCATTGAGCCGTTAATCTGAGAGAAATAGCTACCCTCATTCACTACAAACACACCATGGTTGGCAATGACATAAGAATAAGGCTGGCCATTGTCATCATCGTCGTTACACGCAGTGAGCATCACGACACCCGTCATGAGCAACACCATTTTACTGAAAAATTTTTTCATCATTACATTTATTAAAATAAAAAGAAAACCATTTTATATATTCACCGTTAGTTCCAGTCGCCATGAACGTCCAGGCATGGGATAGTGGGCCACTATGTCATATTGATGGTCCAACAGGTTGAGCATGGCGGCCCGGCAGGTAAGTTCCACCTTGCTGATCTGGAACGTATGCCACAGAGCGAGGTCACACTCCGCATAACCCGCCATGCGGGTTCCAGCTGAATGTTCGTTGGTGGTCCAGCGTTCACTCAGTCCATTGGTGGTGAGTGCCATGCTTACCCACGGATTCATCCATGTGAGCGTCATGCACCAACTGTGTTCTGGCATGTAGGCCACCTGCTGCCCATAGGCCGCAGAACGGGCATCAGTCTTATTCCTCACAGCCTGCCAGCTGTAGTTGCCCCTCGCCATCAGCCGGTGATACTGTGCGAACGACCATTCCATCTCCGTTGTCACATCGATACCATGCGAACGCACCTTTGCCAGATTCATCATGCGCCATACAAACGTGTTGAAAGGGATAGCCACTATTTTGTCTTCTACTTGACTTAGGAACACATCTGCCGTCATACCAGCTTTGAGTATGCCACGTTTTTCTCCCTGCCATGTAAATCCGACATTCCATTGCCGAGTCTTTTCTGGCGAGAGCGTTCTGCTTCCCAGGTGGTAAAAGTAGCATTCTCCGAAGGTAGGCATGCGGAAAATCTCCTTATACATTGCCCTCACGGTCAATGGAAGTCCAACTATGGGCCGATGAGAGATGCTGACCGATGGCGACCAACGCTTTTCGTTGTGGTGGTCGCCATCGCCCTGGTCTTGATGCCAAGCCCCCACCACTCGGGCTACAAGTTGAGTACGGTCAGTATGTACTCTTACCGCATAAGCTCTCAAGACACTGTTGCGCACAGGCTTCCTGACGCTCCCCGGTCCATGCAGGGCATTGCGAAACGCATCAGCCGACAAACTGGTGGAAAGCCAATGGAAGGGCTCATATAACAATGCTACCGTTGCATAGGCCTCACGCTGGTGGTAGCTTGCACCATGGACAGCACTGCCCGGCGTATTGTTTTTATAGTCGGTCAACATGTTACAATACTGCGCACCGACCTTCATGGCCCACTGTCGGGCAAGATGTCCACTATACAAAAGCTGTGCAGACATCTTCTTGTCGGCAAGCGACTCGTCATTCACCGAGGTATAGTAATGTACGATGCCGGGCAAACGACGGTGACTGTCATCATAATACACTTTCAGTCGCAGCTGACGGTCACCCTCTCCATGCCACGCCAGTCCTATCTCCCCCCGACCGGAGTCCATCCTGCTGTTACGACGGTGCTCCCGGGTTGTCAGCGCCACATTTTTCAACCTGAAAGGATAGCCGTTGTCAGCATGGAAGACTTCTCCCTGACCGACCACGGAAAAGCGCGTCGAGAGGTTCTGTCCGTAGTAGAACGATGGATTGACGAGACCCCACGAGCCAACAACAGTCCTAACCCTGACCATTGGACTGGTCCTCGCAGCTGGCGGCATCAAGGTGCCAATGCTAAGTGTGGCAGCCGTCGCTGCAAGTCGTGCTGGCTGCCAGATGTCGTCGCCGTCGCCGATTGTCAGAGAGAGTGTCTCCACCTGGCTGAGGGAGAAGCGAGAGACATCCACCTCACCGTTCTGACTGTCACCTTGCACAAAGCCGTCGTAGAGCACAGCCGTATGGCGCGCACCCATTCCGCGCACCGACACGGTCTTCATGCCACCGGCACCGCCATAGTCGCGCACCGTTATGCCCGCCACATGTTTCAGCGCATCGGTCATTCCCTGCACTCCCATCTCAGACATGGTCTTATCACTCATGGTCTGCATCGGCACAGCACTACTATAGCGGTCACCGATCCGCGCTGCCACAACCTCCACGTCGGACAACTGCCGATCGACACTCACCACACTATCTGCCTGTCCCCAACAGCACTCAGCCGCCAGCAGACAGAAGGATACGGAAAACCAACTACGCCACATAAATTATTCTCTTTTTCCCCTTCCCTTACATCGAGGGTATAGGAACGCGCCAAACGCGACTCCAGGCAGGTCTTCTGACTATGCGGTCCGAAACAAACGCCTTCCCGAAGAAGCCTCCAGTGGCTATATGTTTGTTTCTGAAAGACCGCTCACAGCTGCGGGACAGTTCGGGATTTCCACCCGATTCCCTTTTCATCGCCCATGAGGGCAAACCTAAAGCGGCTACAAAGATACTATTTTTTTCATATAACTCACTCCGCTTCGGCGTAAAAAACAAATGAATTCCTTTTGTTGGCTTTATTCAACCTGCTCTCGTTTTTGTGTAACTCTGGTTTCGCCGAAGTTCTTTGACCTAAAGGTACAAAGCGCAAGCGAATCCTTGCACTCGAAAAAGCCCAAATATATTTGGCTTTTCTCTCGACTTTTCGTAACTTTGCGAATAATCGCGAATTTACAATGCACTCGGCATAAAAAACAAACCAGTTTGTTTTGTTCTGCTCTCGTTTTTTCGTAACTTTGCACCGCAAATTATTAACCCATCAAAAAAGAAAGAAAATGTCTGAAGAAGTAACATCAGCATTGACCAACTACATCGAAAAGAAAAAAATCTATGAGTTGATTGTCATAGCCCTTGTCACAGCTCTCGTGTGGAACCTGCCAAGCAGTGTGTTCGGCATCGACGGGCTAACCGTAGTACAGCAGAGAATCATTGCCATCTTTGTGTTTGCCACACTCTCCTGGCTCACCGAAGCCATTCCCTCTTGGGCGACATCATTGGCCATCATCACCATCATGTGTCTGACCGTTTCTAACAATAGTCTGACCCCCTTCAAGGGCGAGGGCGAAGCCTTTGGCGAGCTGCTGAAGTCAAAAGAGATCATGGCTTCGTTTGCCGACCCCGTATGCATGCTGTTTCTTGGCGGTTTTATCCTGGCCATTGCAGCCACCAAGTCTGGACTCGACGTGCTGCTTGCCAAAAGTTTGATTAAACCTTTCGGTAACAAGAGTGAAAATGTGTTGCTGGGCTTTCTGCTCATCACAGGCCTGTTCTCCATGTTCGTTTCCAACACGGCCACGGCAGCCATGATGCTAACCTTCCTGACGCCGGTCTTCGCTGCCCTTCCCGCCAACGGCAAGGGGCGCATAGCACTGACCTTGAGCATACCCGTGGCTGCCAACATCGGTGGCATGGGGACCCCCATCGGCACACCGCCTAATGCCATCGCCCTGAAGGTGCTCGACCACATCTCTTTCGGACAGTGGATGTCGTTCATGTTTCCCCTGGCCATCATTCTGCTGCTCATTTCGTGGCGCGTGATTCTGGCTTTCTTCCCATTCACGCAGAAGACCATCCAGCTGGAAATCAAGGGTGAGTCGCACAAGGGGTGGCGCATGTGGGTTGTTGTTCTCACCTTCATCACTACCATTCTCCTCTGGGTTATACCGAAAGAATATACCGGTATCGACTCCAACACCGTTGCCATGGTGCCCATGGGAGTGTTTGCCCTGACGGGTGTCATCACTGCCAAGGACTTGCGCCATATCGACTGGGCCGTCATCTGGATGGTGGCCGGCGGCTTTGCCTTAGGACTCGGCATGAACGGCAGCGGCCTGGCCGACGCTGCCATCAAGAGCATCCCCTTCGGCGAATGGAGCCCGTTGGTCATCATGATCATCTCCGGCCTCATCTGCTACTTCCTGTCCAACTTCATTTCCAATACCGCCACGGCGGCGTTGCTGGTTCCCATTCTGGCCGTTGTCTGCAAGGGTATGGAAGGTTCACTGGGAGCTGTAGGAGGCATGTCAACCATCATCATCGGTGTCGCCATGTCGGCCTCTGCCGCCATGTGTCTGCCCATCTCCACACCGCCTAACGCCATTGCCTACTCCACCGGACTGGTGGAGCAGAAGCACATGTTGAAGGTGGGTCTCAGCATGGGTCTCATCACCATGACGCTGGGCTACAGCGTGCTACTCATCATTGGCAAGATGGGAATCCTCGGATAAAAAAAGATGAAGAAATCTTTCATACAACTACACCTGTCAGTACTGCTGGCAGGTTTCACAGGTCTCTTCGGCAAGCTCATCACCCTGCATGAGGTAGATATCGTGTGGTACCGCATGTTCTTCACCTCCATGATATTGCTTGTCTTCACGGGCCTACCAAAAATAGAGCGCCGCAAACTGCTGCAACTGGCAGGTTGCGGTGCTCTTTTAGGTCTGCATTGGATGTTGTTCTACGGTAGCATCAAAGCCTCCAACGTCAGCATCGGAGTCATCTGTTTCTCATTAGTAGGTTTCTTCACCGCCTTCATAGAACCCATGGTCTATAGGCGCCCCATCTCATGGCTGGAGGTGCTGTTTTCCCTCGTCACCGTAGCCGGCTTGTTGTTCATTTTCTCTTTTGACGCCCAATACCGCTACGGCATCACAATAGGTGTGGTATCGTCATTTGTCTGCGCACTTTATGTCACGCTGAACAAGCGCGTCAGCGTGGGCGTGAAGGGACGCTCCGTATTGTTCTACCAGATGGCCGGAGGCCTGCTACTCGTGACGGCCATCGACCCACTCTACCTGCAAGTCTTTCCGGCCAGCCACCCCGTAGTAGTCATTCCTGAAGGCAGCAACCTGTGGTGGATGCTCTGCCACGCCCTGTTCTGCACCGTCGGCATGTACCTCTTGCAGATACAGGCCCTGCGCGGACTGTCGGCTTTCACCGTCAACCTCACCTACAACCTTGAGCCCTGCTACACCATCATCATAGCCTTTATCTTCTTCGGCGAAGCCCGCGAGGTCAACTTCTCCTTCTATGTAGGCATCGCCCTGATTCTGGCCAGCGTACTTCTGCAGACCTGGCGTGCCCTTCGGCTGCGCCCTATTTCAGCTCGCCCCACTTCGGGGGAGTCACTCCCATCAGATTCCTGACAAAGAAATCGAACAACTAATTGCCAAGGAAACACTTCAACTACCAAACTCCCAGTTCGTAGATGCGCGCAGCATCGCCTACCCACTGTGTGGGACTGATGACAAACAAGCGGATATAGCGTACAGACGACTTTGTGAACTCCCGACTGACATTATTGGTGCGGTTGGCATCGAGCAGGTCGAGCGTCTGCCATTCCTCATCCAAGGAATTGCGTCCTTGCAGGAGACAGGTGCGAGTGATGAACGAGGAATTCTCGCTGCCGGCATTCAGCAGCCGCCAATGACTCACCTCTTTCTGTGCCCCCAGATCGAAGGTCACGAAGTTGGGTGCTTTCTTTGTGTCACACCACTTCGTCTCTGGGTTGTCATCGACCAGGTTGGAAGCCTGTTCACGTGCATTCACCTCTCCGGAGACGGCAATAATCTTGGCATTCTTCAATAGGTTGGGAAAGGTCATTGCCACCCCATCGCCATCAAGTTCGGTCATATTCTGCTCACCGGGCATCAAAGAGGTATC
>CAMNOK010000012.1 GCA_946546825.1 uncultured bacterium | reverse complement strand
TGCGCCAGGAGCGCTTCGACAACTGGGAACTCACCGATGACCACGGCATGCACATTTATGGCATCGCCAAGGACCAAAACGGCAAAGAATACTACATGGTGAAAAACTCCTGGGGCGAGAGTGGCGACTACAAAGGCACCTGGTATATGACCAAGACCTTCATCGCTGCCAACACCATGGACTTCCTCGTCAACAAGAAAGCCATTCCCGCCGACATCCGAAAGAAACTCGGAATCTAAGATTCTTTAGATGCTCTGAAGCATCATTTACATACTATACAGAAATATCGTCCGGACGCTCCTTTGAAGCATCCGGACTTTTTTATTACTTTTTATAACTAAACATTCTACTATGTCATGAAAAATGTGTAACTTTGAAGCCAAAATATAAACCCAATGCACTTCAAATGGAATTACCTGCCGCCAACTCCTGAAGAGTTAATCAACGCTAAGGAGTTAGGCGAGAAGTTAGGAATGAGCCCTGTGCTTGCATTCCTGCTTATCCGTCGTGGCATCACAACGGAAAGTGCAGCCAAACGTTTCTTCCGTCCCCAGCTGGCCGATCTCATCAACCCGTTCCTGATGAAGGACATGGACATTGCCGTTGACCGACTGAACGACGCCATGGGGCGCAAAGAGCGCATCATGGTCTATGGCGACTACGATGTAGATGGCTGCACAGCCGTAGCACTTGTCTATAAATTCCTGCAACAGTTCTATAGTAACATCGAATACTACATTCCCGACCGCTACGAAGAAGGCTACGGTGTAAGCCGAAAGGCTGTCGATTATGCTGCTGCCAGCGGTGTGAAGCTCGTCATCATCCTCGACTGCGGCATCAAGGCCATCGACGAGATTGCCTATGCCAAGACCAAGGGCATAGACTTCATCATCTGCGACCACCATGTTCCCGACGACGTCATGCCGCCAGCCGTGGCTATCCTCAACCCCAAGCGCGTTGACGACTCCTATCCCTTCAAGCATCTCTGCGGATGCGGCGTAGGTTTCAAGTTCATGCAGGCCTTTGCCAAGAACAACGGCATACCCTTCTCTCGTCTCATCCCCCTGCTCGACCTTTGTGCGGTGAGCATTGCCGCCGACATAGTTCCCGTCACCGACGAGAACCGCATCCTTGCTTTCCACGGCCTGAAGCAACTCAACCAGAGTCCCAGCATCGGCCTGAAAGCCATCATCGACACCTGCGGTCTGACCGGCCGCGAGCTCTCCATGAGCGACATCGTCTTCAAGATAGGCCCCCGCATCAATGCATCCGGACGCATGGAGAACGGCAAGGAATCGGTTGACCTGCTGGTGGAGAAAGACTACAACACCGCCCAGAAGATGGCGCTCCACATTGACGAATACAACGAGCAGCGTAAAGATATCGACAAGCAGATGACCGAAGAGGCCAACCAGATTGTCTCCCGCCTGGAAAGCCAGCAACACCACTCCAGCATCGTACTCTACGACGAAGGATGGAAGAAGGGTGTCATCGGCATTGTGGCATCAAGGCTCACCGAAATATACTTCCGCCCCACCGTGGTGCTTACCCGCGATGGCGAGCTGGCAACAGGTTCTGCACGCAGCGTCACTGGCTTCGATGTCTATGCTGCCATCAAGAGCTGCCGCGACCTGCTCATCAACTTCGGTGGCCACACCTATGCAGCCGGTCTCACGCTGAAGTGGAGCGACATTCCAGAGTTCCGCCGCCGCTTCCAGCTCTATGTGGAACAGCACATCCAGCCGGAGCAGACAGAGGCGATGCTCGACATCGACGCACAGATAGACTTCAAGGATATCACCAAGAAGATTCATAACGACCTGAAGCGCTTCTCTCCCTTCGGTCCCTGCAACCAGAAGCCCCTCTTCTGTACCGTTGGCGTCTATGACTACGGCACCAGCAAGGTTGTAGGCCGCGAGCAAGAGCACATCAAGCTGGAGCTTGTCGATTCCAAGTCCAGCAACGTCATGGGAGGCATTGCCTTCGGCCAGAGTGCCTCTGCCCGCTACATCAAGTCGAAGCGCTCCTTCGACATAGCCTACACCATAGAAGAGAACGTCTTCAAGCGCAGCCAGGTTCAGTTGCAGATTGAAGACATCAGGCCTTCGGAGAGTGATAATGGATAGTTATCAACAGATACTCAGACAATACTGGGGATACGAAGACTTCCGCGGCATACAGCGCGACATCATTGACAGCATCACCCGGGGACACGACACACTGGGACTCATGCCGACAGGCGGCGGCAAGAGCATCACCTTTCAGGTGCCCGCCCTCGCCATGGAGGGAGTGTGTATCGTCATCACTCCACTCATTGCCTTGATGAAAGACCAGGTGCAGCACCTGCGCGAACGCAACATCCGGGCAGCCGCCATCTATAGCGGCATGTCGCGGCAGGAGCAGCTGGTGGCCCTCGACAACAGCATCTTCGGTGGCGTGAAGATACTCTACATATCCCCGGAGCGACTCTCTTCAGAACTTTTTCAGAAGAAGCTATCCCACATGAAGGTAAGCTTCATCACCGTTGACGAAGCCCACTGCATCAGTCAGTGGGGCTACGACTTCCGTCCGGCCTACCTGCAGATTGTAAAGATTCGCCAGCTGCTGCCGGCCACACCTGTCCTGGCCCTGACAGCCACGGCCACGCCTCGCGTGGTGGCCGACCTGTGCAGACAGCTCACCCCCGCAGAAGGACCCGTCTCTGTCGCCTCTGCCGCTCACAACTTCCATGTCTTCAAGATGAGCTTCGAGCGTCCCAACCTTGCCTACGTTGTTCGACATACCGAAGACAAGATGGGCGAGCTTATCCACATTCTCCGCTCGGTGGAAGGATGTGCCATCGTCTATACCCGTAGCAGAAAGCGCACCAAGGAGGTAGCCGACTACCTCAACGAGCAGTTCCCTGTGCCCGAGAAAAAGACCTACAAGCAGACTGCCACCTTCTTTCACGCCGGACTCGACATGGCAGTGAAGGACGACCGCCAACAGGCCTGGCAGCGAGGCGATGTCAGGGTAATCTGCGCCACCAATGCCTTCGGCATGGGCATTGACAAGCCCGACGTGCGACTCGTCATTCACATAGACTGCCCCGACTCCATTGAGGCCTACTTCCAGGAAGCGGGCCGCGCCGGACGCGACGGCAGGAAGTCTTATGCCGTGCTCCTGTTCAGAACGGCCGACACCGCAACGCTGAAGAAGCGCGTTGCCGAAAACTATCCGCCCAAGGAATATATCAGAGAGGTCTATGAGCATCTGGCCTACTACTTCCAGATAGGCATCAACAGCGGCCGGGGCTTCACTTCCGAATTCAACATCGAGACCTTCTGTCGCACGTTCAAGCACTTCCCCACGGTTTGCGGCTCTGCCCTCCGCCTTCTCGACCAGGCCGGCTACATACACTATGAGACCGACCCCGACTCCAAGGCACGCGTCTTCTTCCTGCTGACGCGCAACGAGCTCTACCGCCTTCACGAATGCTCCGCCCACGAAGAAGCCGTCATCACTGCCCTGCTGCGCTGCTACGGCGGACTCTTTACCGACTATGTGTATATCGAGGAGACGCTCATAGCCCGGGAGTGCGGCCTCGACCGCGAGCAGGTCTATCTCTGTCTGCGCTCACTCTCGGCACGCCACATTCTTCACTTCATTCCCCAGCGCAAGTCGCCCTTTATCTCCTACCTCAAAGACCGCTGCGAGCCAAGCTACGTCCAACTGTCGAAAGACATCTATGAAAACCGCAAAAAGATGTTCGAACAACATGTCAACGCCATCATCTGCTATGCCACCAACGAGGGCGTCTGCCGCTCACGCATGCTCATCGACTATTTCGGCGAAGAGCACTCGCACGACTGTGGACAGTGCGACGTGTGCGTAGAAGACAAAGACAGCACGACAAAAGAGCAGATACAGGAAGCCCAACAAGCCATCCTCGACATCCTGTCAGACCACAAGCCTCACCATGCAGGAGAACTGCGCAACATAGACCTGCCCAGGAAACGTGTCTCCAAGGCACTCTACCTTCTGCTCCACGAAGAAAAAATCAAGGTTGACGAGGCTCAACAACTCATCCTTTAATTCTCAGATAGCTGTCAAACGCAAAACGGCGAGCCACGAAAAGCGTCACCACAACCGATATGACCGAGCAACACAAGGCTGCCAACAACAGGGCAACCTCCATGGCAACAGCCGTCAGAACCGGTACACCAGCTACCACCATACCCCACATGAGGGCTGGAGCACTGCTGATGACCACGCCACCCATCATCGACAGGCAAGGAAGCAAGGCCCGCTCCAAGGCCCGATGGGTGAAATAGGCCAATGCCTCACTATGGCTTGCGCCATTGGCCAGCAGATAGTCATAAAGCTTTCCGTGGTGGCGCAGCCCCATATAATAAGTTGACAAGCCCTTGCCGCAACATGTCACAAGCCCTGCCGTCAGCATGCCGGCCACAGGAATCAGGAAACTTGCATTCCACACCTCTAACATATTGCTCATAGCAAGCGCAGTCAGCAGCCCTGCCAGCACCACGGCAGTGCACACGCCGGCTGCCACAGGCACCATAAAGTCTTTCCAAGAGAGACGCGATGTGTGGAGCACCATCAGCACCGACACTCCGACCATCAGCAGCAGCCAGCCTGCAGCCACCAGCCAGTGGCTATAACTAAGCACCAGCTGCACACCACCCGCCGTCAGACCCAGAAATACAAGCATCCGTCCTACCGCTCTTGCCAGCTTTCTGGCAAGCGACACCTTATATATATATAAGACACCGGCAGGAACAGCCAGCATTACCACCATCATCATACACCACGTTATCATAACAGTTGTCCTCCTTCCTGGTCAATCACAATAATAATTTTTCCCTTTGCCCGCTGCTTTTCCACAAGGTCGGCATACCTCCGGGCATCCTCCACGATGATAACCTGCTTGTCGTCTTCGTCATCTATCGGCACTTGCAACAGTCGCCGACTTTCTGCCAGCTCCTCTGGTAGCTCCTTAGGCAGATAGGCTATCAGGCATCGCAGGTAAGGGCCCGATACTGGCGTCATCACCGCACCATCAAGCGTAATGAAGCCACCGTCGGAAGGCCAAAGGCCCGTCAGCGTCTTAGCCAACAGTGTGGCAGTGGCCGGTGGAAACTCCGTCAGCCTCATCACCTCGCCAGCCCTTGCCACAAACGACAGACCGCAGACAACCTGCCGGCCCTCTACACTCAGGCTCAGGTCCTTCACTTCAAAAACAGCTACCTGTTTCATATCATCATCGTTATACCCGCAAAATTACATATTTTTTTTAAATAAATAATAATTCTATTCGCAAAATTCATCTGTCACTCGGCAAGGAGACAGAGTTTTTCCGAGAAAAAGCATCTTCTTATCTACTAAAATAAATTATTTTACTTTCCAATATAATTTATTTTACTTTCCAATATAATTTATTTTACTCACCAATATAATTTATTTTACTTTCCAATATAATTTATTTTACTTTCTAATATAATTTATTTTACTTTCTCAAAAGAATCCTTTCCGGTGATTGAAGGGCAGCTTTCTACAGATAAAAGGCTTGATATGAGGGGATGAGGATACGGGGAAATGAAGAAAACGAGAGAATGAAGGAAGGAAAAATATAAAAGGCGCCCTTTAAAAATTTGTGAGACTAAATTCTTTATCTTCTGGCAGATTAGTTATATCTTTGTGCTGAATTTTCAATCAGCATCTATGAACAACGAGATAAAACCCATACTTCGCAAACAAGCCAACTGGGAAAACCTGTACTTCTATCAGAAGAGCAATGTGCTCTACCAATTGACCTTTATCTTCACCAAGCGGTTTCTCACGAGAGGCGACCGCACCATCGACCAAATGGTACAGGCGGCCCGCTCCGGCAAACAGAATATTGTAGAAGGCTCTGCCGACGGTGTTACATCGACAGAAATGGAACTGAAACTGCTGAACGTAGCCCGCAGCAGTATCAAAGAGTTGAAAGAGGACTACGAAGACTATATCACTTCGCATCACCTGCAACGATGGATGACGGGCCATGAGCGCTACGACGGCATGCTGCGCTTCTGTAGGAAGCACAACCGCATAGAGGACTATCAAGACTATTTTGAAAAGTGGACTGATGAAGAAATGGCAAACATAGCCTTGACACTCTGCCACATGGTTGACAAGATGATGATAACCTACGAGAAACAAAAAGAAAAAGAATTTGTTACTGAGGGAGGCATCAAAGAGCGAATGACTGCAGCACGCCTGGGCTATCGCACCAACCAACGCGAGGAGATAGAAAATCTAAAGAGAGCGTTGGAGGCAGCCAACAGACGCATAGCAGAACTGGAGGCAAAACTGAAGGAGAGCAGATAGACAAAAGCTAATATAGAGACTCTACTGGATAGGTTTCTTCTAGAAAGGCTAGATAATCTAGAGAGTCTAGAGAGTCTAGATAATCTAGATAATCTAGATAATCTAGAAAGACTAGATAATCTAGAAATTCCAGAAAAAAAAGAAGGGGTCGCCGTTGCCGTCCTTGTCTGTGCTGCTCATGTCGAGGTAGGCATATCTCAGTTGTTGAGCCACGCTGACGGCTCTTCACGGTTTGGGGCATAGCAGGCATGACGTTGGCGCAGGTAGCAGAGCAGTTTCCTGAAGACAGGAGCACGCTCCAGCAGTGGGGCATAGCCAACCAAGAAGAGTTGCTCGCGGGCCCGCGTCATGGCGACATTCAGTTTGCGGTCTATGAGCAGACCGTCTTCCTCGAAGACGCTGTCGGTGAGGAACCGCAGCTGGTAGGGTCGCTGCACGGTGAAGGAGTAGATGATGACGTCGCGCTGGCTACCCTGAAAACGCTCCACCGTGTCGATGGCGACATCAGTCAGACCTTCCACACCATAATCCGCAAGAGCAGACCTGATGGCTGCTATCTGGTTGCGGTAGGGTACGATGATGCCTATGCTCGTTGTGCGCTGGAAACAGACATGAGCCAGCTGTGCCACGACTTGTGCCTCGGCAGTGTTCACCTTATCGTTGTCGGGCATCAATTCCGGTTCCACGTTGACAAAAGCTACACGCTGCCCATCCAAAGTGCGGGTCAGCCGGTCAATGAGCTGATGGGGCAGCGGCACCTCTGTGAGCCGACCCTGGTAGAAGGCTTCTGAGGGAAAGTTGGCAATCTGGTGGTGCATGCGTCCCTGACGGGTGAGCATATAGGTGACCTGCGGATCGTTGCGATAGCGGCGGAGCAGGCGCTCGAACAAAGACAGCCGGCAGTTGGTGAGGAGGATGTCTTGCAGGGACTGTTGGCTAACGGCCGACTCTTCGGCCGACTGTCCCACCACGGCGGGCAGCTGCTTGTGGTCGCCAATCATGACGAAGCGTTTGATGGCGGGCACCTCTTCCCCACCCTGTTTCGCGGGGTCGGGCCCACAGGCCGACAGCAAGCCGAGAAGGTGAGGTTCGAGCAACTGTGAGGCTTCGTCGATGATGGCCAACGAGAAGTGGCGGAGCTGGAAGAGTGAAGGGCGGGCATTGAGTGCCGTGGTTGTTCCAACGACGATGCGTGCCGAGCACACTATGTGTCGCAAGTCGTCAAGCCGACCGCACGTCCTCGACTTCTCTTCCAACAAGTAGGGCCGGTGTTCCTCCGGACAGCTCAGACGGCTTCCGATGCGCAGGAAGTCGAGGCACTGCTCTTCCAACTTGGTGCATATCTCATCGACGGCACGGTTAGTATAGGCCATGAGCAAGACCGAAGCCGTGGGGTCGAGAAGTTCTTCACGGAGCGTGTTCATCAGTCCGAAGGAGGTCTTGCCTGTTCCGGGAGGCCCGATGATAAGAAAGAAGTCGCGAGCCTGACAGACGTGGGTCATCATGTCGTTGAAGGTACCATAGTTGCCCTTAGGCGTCAAGTGGAAGTCCACCTGCGGACTGCGTTGCAGCAGCAACAGGTCACGTCGCTGCCGTGGAGCAGAAAGAAAGGCATGAAGCCCCCGGTAGAACGAAGTAAAAGACGAGTCGAAGAAGTCGTGCTCTACTGCCCATAGGCAGTCTCCATGGCGCAGGAACACATGGGCTGCGGGCTGCATGGTGCGTAGGTTGAGCGTCAGGCTGTCGGCAGAGAGTTTCTCTATGGTGCAGCGGAACACCATGGTGCGACGAGCATCGGGGTCTTCATCCTGATGATAGGGATAGAGGATGACGATGTCGCCCTCCCGGAAGTTGCATACGTCGCCCAGCCCGTCATGAGCATCCAGATGCAGCACGACACGTTCCACCCGCTGGGTCTCCGAGTCATCAGGGCCTGGACTTTCCATTGTCAGTCCGGCAAAGATGTTACCTGAGAGCAGTTTGTCTTCCAGAGAGCTGTACCATTTATCGGCAAAGCCGGAGTGCTCCTTGGTCTGATTGCCCACCTTGGCCAGCAGATGCTCTGTAGAGACAAAACGCAGGAAGCGCAAGAAGTAGGCCTGCTCCAAGGGTGAGGCCTGTCGGAGCGGTTGCAACAGAGCTTCTATCTGTGGGCGCTGATACTGTTCCCAAAGCCGGCCGCCGACATGCAAGGTGTTGAGGTCATCGGCCGTCAGAGTCGTCAGGAAGTCCAATGCCTTTCCGTCAGCATCTACATAGCTGAACTCTGCTGCTGCGATAAGGTTTCTGATGCGCATGGCGCGAAACACCAGTTCAGGTGCAAATCCCAGACTCAAGAGTCCGTTGTCATATTTAGAATAGAAGAGAAACTCATGAAGCTCTCGGTGGTTACGTTCATATTGATTCCGATAGTTATAGCGTATAAGCAGCATGTAGAGCAACATCTGTACATAGTGCTTCTCCTGATAGACAGGTGTCTGCGGATCTTGTTGCGGAAAGCCGCCCTTGCCGGCTTTCTGCTCGATGAGCACCTTCATGTCGAGTTGCAGGAAGTCCATACGTCCCTGAAGGCCGAGCATCTCTGAAAAGAAGGAGGGCTCCACCATTACATCTTCACGGCGGTAGTCTTTCAGCTGACGGGGCAACACCTGATGCACCACCTGCCTGACATGTTCTTGCTGTCGGCGTGCCTCCGCATGGAAGTCGGTTTCTATGCCTGCCGTGAGCAATTGGAAGCCATTGGTATGGAAGAACCTTCGTATGCTCTCACTGTAGCTGCTCTCACTGTCATCGCCACAAAGCTGCTCGTCCAGGAACTGTCCAGCCAAGGCACCCATGAGGATGGCCGGTGTGTTGGCCATGGGTTTCAGGCGGTTGAGCAAATAAGTGCGCTCGTCTTCACCATAACTCTCAAAGCAGGCCGCCACAGCAGAAATGTCAACCAGGTAGTCGGGCTCCACGATGACCAACTCCGGATAGAAGCGCCCGTCATCGCGTCGCTCGGGACACACCAAGTTCAGCTGGGTGCCCTCATGCAGACAAGCGGCCAGATAGCTCCAGTCATAGGGATAGCGGTCGTTAGCCTCGCCATAGCAGACACAAAGCTCCTCGTCGGGATACAAGTCGGCTTGCCCGTAGATACAGGTTTCGTCCCAACGACTAACGATGAGACGTATGCAATCGGTCTTTGGAAACTTCTTTCGTGGCGGTTGGTGAGCAGGAAAGACGGCAGCCATGTCTCCTGGCACACTTCCTCCTGCCACCAGGGCCACCAGCGAACATACAGCCTCGAAGTCGGACAGGGCATGACCTCCCAACTCGTCAGCATCGGTCTGGCGCAAATGGCGAAACCTGACACGGGCATCGTTGACCATGACATGTAGCCGGTCGGGTGCATGGTACTCTTTCAGCAGAAAGTCTGTCTTGGGAAAAGGGCCACCGAAGTGGATGCCCCGGTGCAGGGTGTATTCATCCAGAAAGCGCAGAAAGAAGCGGCTCAATTCACGATAGTAGTGACGGAGCACTGCTTCAGACATATTGTCGGCCAGCATTCCAGTGGCCGTCAACAGCGGGCGAACCATCTGGCGCAACTCTTCGAAGTGTTCACTCGTCGAGTTCTGCATGGCGGTCGGGAGACTTACTGTCAAACTTTCTCAAGAAGTAGTTGAAGGCCTCCAAGCCTAATAGCACCAGCACCGAAGCTGCCGTTGCCAGCTCATACATGCCCGCACCGCAGGCCAAACCGATGGCTGCCACCACCCAGACGCCAGCTGCTGTGGTCAGACCACGCACCGCATTTTTCTGAAAGATGATAGTTCCGGCACCTATGAAGCCAATACCCGTTACCACCTGGGCGGCAATGCGTGAGACGTCAAGGCGATGCTCTGCACTGGTCAGTGCCCCTTCAAAGCCATAGGCTGATATGATCATAAACAAGGCAGAGCCTAAGGCTACCAGGAAATGAGTACGAAAGCCGGCCTCCTTAGCCCGGTATTCACGTTCCAGACCAATGATGCCTCCCAGCAAGGCTGCCACAAAAATACGTAAGATAAATTCGTATGTCATAAAAAAGTGTCCTTTCTGCGTGCACACAAAAGTACGCTTTTTTGATCAATTGACCAAAAAAGTATGTCAACATTTTGTATGTATCGTTTTTTCTTCGTATTTTCGCATGCAGAAATATACTTTTTATAACCATCTATCCACCCATCCATGAATGCTGAAGAAAACCTATACCGACTGCCGGCAGAGTGGGAACCGCAATGGGGCGTGCTGTTGACATGGCCGCACGAACAGACAGACTGGGCTCCTTATCTGACTGACATTGTGCAAACCATGACCGAGATGGCACGGGAGATTGTGAAGCATGAGAACCTTGTCATCGTAGCAGAAAACCCGATATTGGTACCGGAAGAACTGCGAGAAGACAAGCGTGTGAGACTCTTCTCCTTCACGACCGACGACACCTGGGCCCGCGACCATGGTCCCATCACCCTACTGACCCACGACGGTAGCCAGCCCTGCTGGTTGGATTTTAAGTTCAACGGTTGGGGAAACAAGTTCAAAGCCGACTCCGACAATCTGGTTCCACAAAAGCTGTGGGCCAGCTGCAGACTGTTCAGCCAAGACTTCCTGCTGAAGTCGCAACAAGACTTTGTCTTAGAAGGTGGCTCTATTGAGAGCGACGGTCAGGGAACCGTGTTTACCACCTCACAGTGTCTGCTGGCTCCCGAACGTAATCAACCGCTTACAAAAGAGGAGCTTGAAGCACAACTAAAGCACCGGCTACGGGTACAACGCATTGTATGGTTGGATCATGGCAACCTCATCGGAGACGATACCGACGGACATATCGACACCATTGTGCGTCCTGCTCCTGAAGACACACTGCTCTATGTGGGTACTGACAACCCGAAGGACGAGCAATACGCGGATTTCCAACTGTTAGAAAAACAGCTGCAAGACCTACGAACAGCCGATGGACGTCCCTACCAGCTGCTGAAGCTCCCCATGCCGGAGCCCATCTTCGAGGATGACGGTCATCGACTACCCGCCACCTACGCCAACTTCCTCATCTTGAACGAAGCAGTGTTGGTGCCCATCTATGGACAACACGACAACGACCAGCGGGCCCTCAATACCATCCAACAGGCATTTCCCGACCGCAAAATGGTGCCCATCGACTCACGAACCATCATTCGACAACATGGGGCCATACACTGTCTGACCATGCAAATTCCACAATGGAAAGAGGAAAGTGAAAAGTGATGAATGTAAAGTGAAAAACGAAATATGAAAATAGGAATCATACAACAGCACAACACGGCTGACATTGACAACAACAAGCAGCGACTGGCAACACAAATCAAGATGCTGGCCAGTCAGGGAGCTGAACTCATTGTACTGCAGGAACTGCACAACGGACTCTACTTCTGTCAGGAAGAATGCGTAAGCAATTTCGATCAGGCAGAACCTATCCCCGGTCCCTCTACAGCGTTCTATGGTCAGCTGGCCCGCGAACTGCAAGTGGTCATCGTCACCTCACTCTTTGAGCGTCGCACCGCAGGGCTCTATCACAACACCGCAGTGGTGATGGAGAAAGACGGAAGCGTGGCTGGCATGTATCGGAAGATGCACATTCCCGATGACCCAGCCTACTACGAGAAGTTTTATTTCACCCCCGGTGACTTAGGCTTCCAGCCCATCGATACAAGCGTGGGAAGACTGGGAGTGCTGGTATGCTGGGATCAGTGGTACCCCGAAGCAGCCAGACTAATGGCCTTGCAGGGAGCAGAACTCCTCATCTACCCCACCGCCATTGGCTACGACAGCCACGACACCACCGAGGAACAACAGCGGCAGCGCAATGCCTGGCAGACCGTACAGCGCGGACATGCCGTTGCCAACGGCTTGCCTGTCATCAGTGTGAACCGCGTGGGCTGGGAACCAACTTACGCATCGGCCCCACAGGAAGGCGAAGGCATCCAGTTCTGGGGGACCTCCTTCGTGGCGGGTCCACAAGGTGAGTTGCTCTATGAGGCACCGGAAAACCGCGAAGCAGCGGCCGTCATCGACATAGACATGAAACGAAGTGAGAATGTCAGACGCTGGTGGCCGTTCCTGAGAGACCGCCGCATTGACCACTACCAGAACCTGACAAAACGTTTCATTGACTAAGAAACAACTGAAAATCATCTAACAAAGTCTTAATATATCTACATGAAAACCTTTTTTCAACAAACCTGGCTTATCGCCCTTGCCTGCATCTTGTTCTGCGGTTGCGAGAATCCTGATTTCACAGAAGATGCCGGGGCTCAGGGCGTCATCGGTAATGGTGTGAACGTGCAATTCTGTATCACACACTTCGACCAAGCTCCGTTCAATACGGACAATGATGTCACGCGTTCCACCAACATCAATGATCTATGCTCACGCATTCAGATGGCCATTTTCAGTAACGACAGCAGAGTGGCAACCGTCAACCAGACGAAAGGTGACAACAGTTTCGGAACGCTGTCGGCAAACCTGCCGGAAGGGACCTACCAAGTAGTGATTATCGCCCACAACGGAGCTGGTAACGCCACGATGACCAATCCAGAGAAAATTACCTTCAAAGATAACAAGGTGACTGACACCTTTTATTATTATGAGGAGATAGAGGTTTCAGAAAGCAAGCAATACGATGTTAAGATGAAGCGTGCCGTAGCCATGTTCCGCATGCAGACAGAGGACAACATTCCTGAGAATGTGGCTCAGATGAAATTCTACTATACCGGCGGCAGTAGTACCTTCGATGCCGTGAGCGGCTATGGATGTGTCAACTCCAAACAAACAGAATACCGGACTGTCACTGCCAGCATGACAGGACAACCCGGTATGTTTGAAATCTATACGTTCCCTCACGCTGAGGAAGACGAACTGAAAATCACAGTATCAGCGCTTGGCACTGGTGACAACATTCTGCAAGAACGAATCTTTGAGAATGTTCCCGTTGAGCTCAACACCATCACCAACTGGAAAGGCTCCTTCTACGGTTCATCATCTGACAGCGGCGAGATTACCTTCGTTCTGACCACTGATGACGAGTGGGAACAGATAGACTATAGCTATTAATTGTTCTCTGGACGCAGCTTGCGAACAGTTTCGCCGGCACGCCACATTTCCTTATTGCGCATGGCCTCAAGTTCCTTCTCCAGTCCGGCACGATAGTCGGGCTTGGAGTTGGCATCGATGGATATCTGAGCCTCGTTGCCAGTCTTAACGCTGTAGTAGAGCCACTGCATGACGGGCTTAATGGCCTCACGGAAACGAGGTGCCCAGTCGAGAGCTCCACGCTGAGCAGTGGTCGAACAGTTGGCATACATCCAGTCCATACCCTTGGCACCAAAGAGCGGACCAAGGCTCTGAGTGAGTTCCTCTACAGTCTCGTTGAAAGCCTCCGACGGAGAGTGACCATTCTCACGGAGCACCTCATACTGAGCTTCCAGCAAACCCTCGATAGCACCCATCAGCGAACCGCGCTCACCTGTCAAGTCACTGGTAGCCTCACGCTGGAAGGTTGTCTTAAAGAGATAGCCGGCACCAATACCGATACCGAAAGCCAACGTCTTCTCCTCTGCTTTGCCAGAGGCATCCTGATAGACAGCGTAAGAACAGTTCAGACCGCGACCCTCACAGAACATAGTGCGCAGAGAGGTACCAGAACCCTTGGGAGCAACGAGGATGACATCTATATCTTTGGGAGGAACAACACCTGTTCGGTCACTCCAGTTGATAGCAAAGCCGTGGCTATAATAGAGCGTCTTGCCCGGAGTGAGATATTGCTTAATTTTCGGCCAGACAGCAATCTGGCCTGCATCGGAGAGCAACATACAGACGATGGTACCCTTCTGGGCTGCTTCCTCAATAGAGAACAAGGTCTTACCCGGTACCCATCCGTCGGCAACGGCCTTCTCATAGGTCTTACCCTCACGCTGACCGACAATCACGTTGAAGCCATTGTCACGCAGGTTGCATGCCTGACCAGGGCCCTGGATTCCATAACCGATAACGGCGATGGTCTCGTTCTTCAATACTTCTCTTGCTTTCTCCAATGAGAATTCCTTACTGGTGACAACAGTTTCCATGACGCCACCGAAATTCATTTCTGCCATAGTTTTTGTTTTTTTAAATTGATACTCTCCCTGCGAACCATGCCCGCCCTACCCGAGAGCAGTCGTCTTGTCGGCCCGCCCATCGTGTTACACGAACAGACAGCTGGGGACTAACTTATTACTTTACGAGTTGCAAAAGTAACATTTTTACATTAAACCACCAAGGAAAAGTGACAAAATATAAGATTTTTCTTTATGGAATCAATCTATTGACATAAAATAATTATTTTTCTTTTTCCATCTTATAAAAATATGTATATTTGCAACACAAACAAAACAACCAGAAATTATGAAGAAGATTCTTTTGGCTTTTGCGCTCATGAGCAGCCTTGTCGCGCAAGCAGGAAAAGTGGTGACCGACAGCATTCGGAGTACAGTTCTCCATGCAACAGTGAAATACAACGTCTATCTTCCCAATGGCTATGAGAAAGACGGAGGAAGCTATCCCGTGGTATATCTGCTTCACGGCTTCACCGATGATTATACGGCATGGGCCGAAAAAGGACAGATGCAAACCGTAGCCGATGAGCTCATTGAGACAGGTGAAGTCCGCAAGATGGTCATCATCATGCCCAACGCCGGCGGACCAGATGTCATGAATACTTGGAACGGATACCTCAACATGCCAGGCTGGCCGTATGAAGACTTTTTCTTCCAGGAGTTTATGCCCTCAGTAGAAAAGAAATATCGTTGCTATGGAGACAAGGGCCATCGTGCTGTGATGGGACTGTCAATGGGTGGCGGTGGAAGTACCATCTATGCCCAGCGCCATCCAGACCTTTTCTCTTCCTGCTATGCCATGAGTGCCTGGCTGGAGAGCGACGGAGGACGAAGACAGACAGAGGGTATTGATGACAAGGTGTATCTTGTCAGTCAAGCCATGAAAGAACATTCCGCACTGAACTTTCTGAGAAACGCAGACGAAGAAACGCTGCAACGGCTTCGCACCGTGAAGTGGTTCTTCGACTGTGGAGACGATGACTTCTTGTTTGACCTGTCGGTAAACATCCATCGCCTCATGCGCGAAAAGCGTGTCAAAGACGAACTCCGCATCCGCAACGGGGTCCACAACTGGGAGTATTGGCACCTGGCTCTCCGCCTCGCCCTACCCTTTGCCTCACGGAATTTTGATTATTCTATTTTTTAGTTAAACACTATCTTACAACGGCAGCACTCTGTGCCATCGGTACGAACAATGCGGACACAATAGCTTTCGGCAGCATCTTGTTCACGATAGAAGGAGAGTTGGTCTCCAGCGTGCGCTTCCGCTACATAGGCAATCTCCAGTCGGCGAATCTGATGGCGGCGATACCAGTCGAGAGGCCACAAGTCGAGCACATGCTCAATATACTTGATGCTATTGATATGTCCATTGATATCTACATCACTATAATTGGTATCAATGGTGCGAACTAATTCTGCCTGGTCGTCCATCTTTACGCGGCCACCTTTTTCTATGGGACAGGGCTTCTCCTTTTCAATGTAGTCGTTGATGGCTCCATCGTTGACTGCGAGGATGTCTGTAGGCTGACGGCTCTCCGTATCAATCATAGCCCAGACGGAACGACCGTAGCCAAAAACTCTGTTCGGGTCTTCTACGTCATAGACTTTAAAATTGCGGTTGGTGAAAAAACGCATAGCACTCTCCACCCATGTATCGATATAAAACTTCGTGTACATGGGAGGCATCTCTTCCATCTCAATAGCCAGACGTGAGAGTACCCACGTCTTATTGATGGTATTCAGAAAGTGCATACCGAAACCTCGGTCATTTGAATGAAAGTCGGCTGCATTGAGCATGTGATTGCCGAGATGGCTCATGAAAAGCCGAGCAGAAAAGTCACAATGGAACGGCTCTGAGAGAAACTGATATTTGCCTACCTTGTCCATGTTCTTGATATATGAAAATCTTATATTTGTACGTTAATGGTTTTAATAATCTATGACGCAGACGGTATATGGTGAAAGTGTCACCATGTTACCTTGAACGCTGGCTGCAGGTTTACCATCAGCCATGCTGGAGGAGAAACATTGTACCGTCTTACTGCTGGGTGTACTGGAAAAACCGCTATACTGGACAGATGCCGGAAGGCTGACTCCTTCCACCTTGACAGTAACCTCCCGAGGCAGTGCGTTCACCAGCTTGACACTGGTACGTCCGCTTTCGGAATCCTTCACCACACTGGCAGCCATCCGATGGGCAGTCTGCTGTGCCATATCTTCGTTCAACTTAGTCTGCAACTCCAAAGCCGACGCCGTATAATGGTCACCACTGTGGTTACCAAAGAGGTGTTGGGTATGGTAGCTGGGTGTGAGAGTCAACGATGTGTTATTGAAGTAGATCATGTCGGGATTCCAGTTATGATGACCATCCTTGGCCAGCAGCGGTGCATAGCTGGTCATCTCTACGATGTCGGCATTGCGCTCTACATGACACAGATAGAGAGCCTCTGCCAATGCCGATTCATGGGTTCGCGTGCGAGACGCATATTCACCGATATATACCTTCGGGGCTTTGCGATCGTAGTCATCATAGTAATCAAGATGGTTTATAAACCAGCCTGGACTTTCATAGTAGTGTTCGTCCACCATGTTGATGACATCCTGATGCTGCTTGGCGAACTTCCATCCCTCAATATAATCGGCAGAAGGATCGTGGAAAGGACCAACGGTTCCACATATTATAATATAGGGATAGCGCTTCTTGATAGCCTTACAGATCATTTCGCACCGTTCTTCAAAGGTCGTAGAGATGATATCTTCATTACCTATACCAAGATACTTCAAATGGAAAGGTTCGGGATGTCCGGCCTCCGCACGCATACGGGCCCACTTGTTGGTGGCAGGGTCGCCGTTAGCCCATTCTATGAGATTACACAACTCTTCGATATAGGCAGGCATGTCTTTCATTGGAATGCCACCCTGCTGACCGCCATATCCGTCTTTGTCTGGACGCGAGTTTTGGCAGGGCACACCAGCTGCCAACACTGGCAGAGGCTCAGCACCAATATCCTCACAAAACTGGAAGTACTCATAAAATCCCAGTCCGCGTGTCTGGTGGTAGTGCCATATATTAAAGTCTGCTTTCCTATCCTGCCAAGGTCCCACGGTATGGTTCCAGTGGTAGATATTGTCAAGCCCCTCTCCATGACTCATGCAGCCACCAGGGAAACGAACGAACTTCGGTTTCAGATCGGCAATGGCTTCTGCCAGGTCTCGTCTTAGTCCGTGTCCCTTGTATGTGTCTTGTGGAAACAGCGACACCATATCCAAAGCAACCTCCGATTCCTTATTCATGTTAACAACCTGTAATTCGGCGCCTTCCGCATCAGCATTCGACAAAAGAGTTGTTGTCACACGGGTCCATCCTTCCGCTTTCACCTTGATATCGGCTTTAGCCAACACCATTCCGTTTTCCACCAGCTGGATGCGCAATTTCTGGGTTTTAACGGGCGACAGCTTTCTCACATACATACTGAAATCATAGGAGGCTCCCTTTTTGAGGACCATACCGTCCCAGCCACCATTGACGAGTGTACCATTTCCAAGCACAACATAGTGAGGGTTATTTTCCGAGAGCGGCTGGGCGGTTTCAACACGCATCTTCCCAGCGGGTACATTGTGATCCGCCAAAGTCCATGCCGTCGTAGCATTCCATTCCTTACGGTCTTGTGCTGTATATTCAAAATCTCGGTTCTGTACCATCTCTGCATAGAGGCCACCGTCTGCAGCATAACTAATGTCTTCGAAGAATACCCCAATCAGTTTGTTGCTGATAGGCTTCACCTGGTTGACATCAACCTTCAGCGTAGCCATCAACGATTGAGGAAGTGATGCAAATCGCTTACCATCATCGCGCATAGATTCGCTATTCTTGACATTCTCTTGCTTCACTGCTTCAAAATAGCTGAGCATGTAATGCAGGTGTAGAGACGAAACCTCAAACTGGTTTCCTTCCCGCAACTTTCCGTCAACCGTAGCAGTATCCCGCTGCCATACGACATCATCAACGGTGCTCAGGAGCGAGTCTTCCTTGAAATGACGAAAGTCTGCTGATGCCTGCACATAGTGTTTATCACCATTGCGAGACTTAAAATAGATGTCGAAGCTGCCGTCATCCATCGGAAAGATAACCGGACTCAGACATCCATTCTCTCTCATACGGGGATAATCCTGCGGACGCCATGTAATCAAGTCTTCACTATAGGCTACAGCCAAACATGGCGCATGGTCATTCACAGTGAAAGCCAGTCGCCAGGTACCATCGTTAGCCTTGGCCACAAAGGGCGAATACATACGTTTCTCAGACCCCCACTGACTATAGTCACTGCCGCAAAGTTGTCCCAACGACTGCCACTGTCCGTTATCAATTAGGTAAGCGAGGTGTAAACCGTCTTTTTCACCTGGAGAATATAAAAACACCTGACAGGTGGTGTCATTACCCGTCACCGCATAAGCCGGTTGCACATCAGCTGCTAACGAAAAAAGAGAGGTCATAAGCACCAAGCCTATACATAGAAGTTTCATATACATTGCCATTTAACATGATTGATTTTCCTTGCAAAGATAAATCATTTTCTTTGTTTATCATCCATTATTATAAAAAAACTTATTACTTTTGTGGCATAAACAATCCATTCACTCGCTTATGTTGAGATTCTTTTTCTGCTGTTTGCTCTTGTGGCAGCTCCCTTTGGCCGCCAATGTTCATAAACCCCATCTCCATGCCTCATGGAGCCCAGACAAAAAGATAAAAGCCATCAAACTGACTGGATGGCGAGGAGAACGACTCTCTGCAACAGCCTGGATTCAGGTTGAGACGGCTGCTAAAGAACCTTTGCGCTTGCGTTTGAAATCTTCTCAGAAGGTAGGTTGCAGACTGGTTGTCGCTGAGGAACTCCACACAATGAGACAATCCAGCATCGGCTTTATCAGTGACATCCTGACAGATAGCTTTAACACCTGTGGCCAACATCCAGAAGGACTTACACCCTACCCTGTTCCCGACATCATTGAAACCGACACGGCTCTGGTGCTTCAAGAAGGGACTCTCAAACCGCTTTGGTGTACCATAGAAATACCGTACGACATACAGGCCGGCAACTACCAGCTACAGGTGGAAGCCATAGGAACAAAGTCTCGTAAGCCGCTCACTACTTTACAACTGGAAGTGGAAGTCCTTGACCGAAGCATGCCGACGCCTGAAAAGACAACCTTTCACACCGATTTCTGGCAACAGCCGTATGCCGTGTCACGCTACTATCATGTGGAGCGCTGGAGTCAGCAACATTTTGACCTGTTGCGCCCTTACTTGCAACTGTTGGCCCGAGCCGGGCAGAGTGTGGCAACAGCCATCCTGTTCTACGAGCCTTGGGGAGACCAGAGCCATGACAAGTTTGATGCCATGATCAAAACCAGACGTGATGGAGAAGGAAACTGGCACTATGACTACACTGTCTTCGACCACTGGGTAGAGTTATGCGACAGTTGCGGCATCAACCGACAGATAAACTGCTACTCCATGGTGCCTTGGGACATGAGTTTTCAATATGAGCAGGAAGTGAACGGAGGACAGGATGTAAAGGAAATAACCCTGAAAACCACCACAGACAGCCAAGCGTACAGAGAACTGTGGATTCCCTTCCTACAGGCTTTTGCCCGACACCTCAAGGAAAAAGGATGGTTTGAAAAGACGTGTATCGCCATGGACGAGAGAGGACTCAAGAATATGCTTGATGCCTATGAAATTGCCCACGAGGCTGTACCCGACATCAAGATGGCACTGGCTGGAAACCGACATGAAGAACTTGTTGACAAACTCTTCGATTACTGTATTCCCTTCGGTCATCACTTCACGCAACAGGAGCGGACCCTGCGTAAGGAGAAAGGAATGATTACCACCATGTACACTTGCTGCACGGAAAGTTTCCCCAACATCTTCTCTAACAGCCAACCCATAGAAGGCACCTTTCTACCTCTTTATGCAGTGGCCAATGGCTTTGACGGCTATCTGCATTGGTCATGGATGAACTGGAACGATGACCCGCTGCATGATACCCGTTATCGCCTCTTCGGATCGGGCGATACTTTCTGCATCTATCCTGGGCCACGGTCATCTGTGCGCTTTGAGCATTACATCAAAGGGGTTCAATTGGCAGAGAAGGTAAGAATTCTTCTCATAGAATATCAAGGTGCAAAAAGACAAAAGCTTTCAGATGCTCTTAACGCATTCAAGGCCGTCCCCCACTCTGCCGAAGAAATCAAGCAGCTGGTTGACAGCCTTGAACTGTTAGTCAACACTCACTAAACGAGCGCTTACTGTATCGGGTGAATAATCTTCATGCCTTCCTCAACAGCCTGCATGTTGAGCGGTATCATGTGGTGATGGCGCTCTGGCAGACTCTTAAAGAGGGCTTTCTGAAGGCCATCGGTGCTTACTACAGGACAAACCTTCAGCAAACCACCCAACACAATCATGTTGAACACCTTGGCATTCTTCATCTCTGCCGCCTTGTCCATGGCATCTATGCGATAGATACTGATATCATCGCGTGTAGGAGGATTCATGATACCGAAGCCATCGTATATCAAGATACCGCCAGGTTTTACTTTCGGCAAAAATTTGTCCAGCGAGGGCTGGTTGAGAACGATGGCCACATCGTACCGGCTCAAGATGGGTGACGATATTCGCTCCTCGCCCACTATGACCGTCACATTGGCCGTTCCGCCACGTTGCTCCGGTCCATACGCCGGCATCCATGTCACCTCCTTGTCTTCCATCAGTCCCGAATAGGCAAGTATCTTTCCCATGGACAACACTCCCTGTCCACCAAAGCCACTGATAATTATTTCTTTTTTCATCTTACTATTTGAATAATTTGACCTTTCACCCATCAATAACCTGACGATTTACCTTTTTGACAACAGCACTGTATTTTTTACAATTGTCAAATCGTCTCCATAGTTAAATGGTTGTGTCTTTAAGGTCTCCTTTCACGTATTTCTCAAACATGTGTTCCTTCATCCATTCGTTGGCTTTCACTGGTGACAGCTTCCAACCACTGTTGCAGGTGGAGACAATTTCCACCAGCGACGAGCCTTTACCCGCCATAGAGGCCTCAAAGGCTTTGCGGATGGCAGCCTTGGCCTTTCGGATGGATGCAACCGACTCCACACTCTGGCGAGTGACATAACAGGTGCCTTCCAGCTTGGCCGCCAATTCGGTGATGTTCAGCGGATAGCCGTGAATCTCCGGGTCGCGTCCGTAAGGACATGTCGAAGTCTTCTGACCAACAAGCGTCGTCGGAGCCATCTGGCCGCCAGTCATGCCATAAATGGCATTGTTAATAAAGATGATAGCGATGTGCTCACCACGGTTCAGCGCATGGATGGTTTCAGCCGTTCCGATGCAGGCAAGGTCGCCGTCGCCCTGATAGGTAAAGACCAGACGGTCGGGCCACAGGCGCTTGATAGCTGTTGCCACTGCAGGTGCTCGTCCGTGAGCAGCCTCCTGCCAGTCTATGTCAAGATAGCGATAGGCAAACACGGCACAACCTACCGGTGACACGCCGACAGTTCTTTCTTCCATACCCATCTCTTCAATCACTTCGGCCACAAGTTTGTGCACCACACCATGAGAGCAACCTGGACAATAGTGCATGTCCACATCGTTCATCAATTCCGGTTTCTTATAGACCAGATTCTCTTCTGAAATGATATCGTTGTTCATACTTAGAGGCTCTTTAATTCGTTGACAATCTCTTCTGGTTCAGGAACTATGCCCCCCAATCGGCCGAAGTGCTTCACAGGAACGGCTCCGTTCACTGCCAGTCGAACATCCTCGACCATCTGTCCGGCATTGATCTCTACGACCAACACGCCACGCTTCCCCTTGGCTGCTTCAGCCACTTCCTTTTCAGGAAAAGGCCAAAGGGTAATGGGACGAAATAAGCTGACTTGGAGTCCTTCCTCTTGTGCCATCTCCATGGCCTTCTCTGACAGGCGGGCTGCACTGCCGAAAGCCACCATCAGGTAGTCTGCATCCGGATTGCCTTGTATTTCATAGCGCACCTCCGTCTCACGAATCTGACGGTATTTTTCCTGCAGGTGCAGGTTGCGCTGCTCCATGACTTCAGGTTTCAACTCCAGCGAGGTAATGATATTGGGCTGGCGGTTCTTGGAACGGCCCACCGTTGCCCAAGGACACTCGCGCTTGATTTCTTCCTCTGTACGACGAGGCTTCTGAGGTGGCAGCACCACCTTCTCCATCATCTGACCAATGACGCCATCAGCCAAAATCATGGCCGGGTTACGATATTTAAAAGCCAGCTCAAAGGCCAGATCTACGAAGTCGGCCATCTCCTGAACGGAGTTGGGAGCCAAGACAATGACATAGTAGTCGCCATTGCCACCTCCACGCGTTGCCTGAAAATAGTCACTCTGTGAGGGTTGAATAGTGCCCAGGCCAGGACCGCCGCGCTGCACGTTTACAAAGACGCCCGGCAACTCTGCTCCTGCCATGTAGGCTATGCCTTCCTGCATGAGGGCCACACCTGGCGACGATGAAGATGTCATCACGCGCTTGCCGGCACCGGCACCGCCGTATATCATATTGATGGATGCCACCTCACTCTCTGCCTGCAACACCACCATGCCCGTGGTTTCCCACGGTTTCAGTTCCGCCAGGGTCTCAATAACCTCACTCTGCGGAGTAATGGGATAGCCGAAATAGCCGTCACATCCACACCGAATGGCAGCGTGGGCAATCGCCTCGTTGCCTTTCATCAAGGTAATCTCTTTCTCTGCCATCTTTCTCTATTGAATTTTCTTTTTATACACCGTGATACAACCATCCGGACATACGATGCCACAAGAGGCACAGCCTATGCAATCGTCGGGCCGGGCCGCCTCTACATAGGGATAGCCATGAGCGTTCACCTTCTTCGGGGCCAAGGCGATAACCTCCTTAGGGCATGCCACCACACAAAGCTGGCAACCTTTACAACGCTCCGTATTCACCACGATGGTGCCAATAATCTTAGCCATATTCTGTTTCTAATATTTTTTCCTATTAAGGATTATAAGCGTCTTTATGATAATAGTTCATGATGTCATCCAACATCTGCATAGCTTCTTGGGCCGGGCTCTCTGGATCGAGAGCTATAGCTTCCAGATAGCAATTCATGGCACCTTGGAAGTCTCCTTGCTGCCGCAGGCCGTTACCCCTTTTATACCACTCTTCTGCCGTCATGGTCAGTTCTCTCTTCTATCGTTTTCCCGCCTTCAATGTGTTCTGCATCAGGGAGCAGATAGTCATGGGCCCAACCCCGCCGGGAACGGGAGTTATATAGGAGCAGAGCGGTGATACCTCGTCGAACTTCACGTCACCATTTAGTCGGAACCCACTCTTACGGGTGGCATCGGGCACACGGGTTGTCCCCACGTCGATGACCACAGCCCCGGGCTTCACCATGTCTGCCGTTACAAAGTCTGGCCGACCGATGGCAGCAATAATGATGTCCGCTTGCCGGCACTCATCCTTTAAGTTCGTTGAATGAGAATGGCAAACCGTCACGGTGGCATCGCCATACTGTTTCTGCATCATCAGTTGTGCCATGGGTTTTCCAACAATGTTGGAACGACCTAAGATGACACACTTCTTTCCGGAGGTCTCGATACCATAGCGCTGCAACAGGGTGAGAATGCCCAGCGGCGTGGCAGAGATAAACCCAGGAAGTCCCGTCGCCATGCGACCGACATTCTCCGGATGGAAGCCGTCAACATCCTTGCGGGGGTCGATAGCTTCTATGACTTTCTGTTCGTCGATATGCTTCGGCAGTGGTAACTGCACAATGAAGCCGTCAACATCGGCGTCTCCGTTCAACCTGGCAACGCATGACAATAGCTCTTCTTCCGTAACATCGTCCTCATAACGGATGAGTGACGACTTGAAGCCACACTGTTCACAGGCCAACACCTTGTTCTTTACATAGGTTTCAGAACCTCCATCGTGACCAACGAGCACAGCGGCCAAGTGGGGTTGCTTCTCTCCTCGTGCCACCATTGCCTTCACTTCTTCAGCAATCTCTGCTTTAATCTGTGCTGCCGTGGCTTTACCATCTATTAGTTGCATATCTTTTATAATGCTTAATGCTTAATGTCTAACACCTCTCATGCCGCGCATCATGTTGGCCATGCCCGACATGCCGCCTCCAGTGAGCATACGCATCATCTTGCGCATCTGGTCAAACTGCTTGATGAGGCGGTTCACCTCCTGTATGTTGGTACCTGAACCCTTAGCAATGCGCTGACGGCGGCTGGTGTTCAGTATTTCTGGATTTTGGCGTTCCTTGGGAGTCATACTTTTGATGATGGCCTCTATACTTTTGAAAGCGTTGTCATCAATATCAACATCCTTCAGCTGCTTGCCCACACCGGGTATCATACTGGCCAGGTCCTTGATATTCCCCATCTTCTTGATTTGCTCAATCTGTTTCAAGAAGTCATCAAAGTCAAATTTATTCTTCTGAATTTTCTTCTGCAGCCGGCGAGCTTCCTCTTCGTCGTACTGCTCTTGTGCACGCTCCACGAGAGAGACGATGTCACCCATTCCGAGGATTCGGTCTGCCATACGATCCGGGTGGAACATGTCAATAGCCTCCATCTTCTCACCGGTACCGACAAACTTGATAGGCTTGGTGACAACGGTGCGAATAGAAAGAGCCGCACCACCGCGGGTGTCACCGTCGAGCTTGGTCAGCACTACACCGTCGAAGTCCAGACGGTCATTAAACTCCTTTGCCGTATTCACGGCGTCCTGACCCGTCATCGAGTCAACGACAAAAAGCGTCTCGTCGGGATGAATGGCATTCTTCAGAGCCTCTATCTCGTTCATCATCTCCTCGTCAACGGCCAGACGGCCGGCCGTATCCACAATGACCACATCGTAGCCCTTGGCCTTGGCTTCCTGAATGGCGTGGTTGGCAATGTCTATGACATTCTTACTGTCGGGCTCCGACCATACCGGCACGCCTACCTGCTCGCCAACCACATGCAACTGCTGGATGGCAGCAGGACGATAGACGTCGCATGCCACGAGAAGCGGCTTCTTATGTTGTTTCTGTTTGAGCATGTTGGCAAGCTTCCCCGAGAACGTGGTCTTACCAGACCCCTGCAAACCCGACATCAGGATAATACTTGGCCTGCCCTGCAACTTCAGTTCCGCAGCCTCACCACCCATTAGCTTTGCAAGTTCGTCGTGAACCAGTTTCACCATGAGCTGGCCAGGCTTGACGGCGGTCAACACGTTCATACCCAAGGCCTTTTGCTTCACCGTATCGGTAAACTGTTTAGCCACCTTGTAGTTGACATCGGCATCGAGAAGTGCGCGGCGCACGTCCTTCAAAGTCTCAGCCACATTTATCTCGGTGATTTTTCCCTCACCCTTCAATATTTTAAAAGACCTCTCCAGTCTTTCGCTCAAATTCTCAAACATCTTCTATCTTTTATAATCCTGTAAATATCTAATTAAAGCTTCTATAGCCCGAAGGTTGAAACATCCTGTTATTTAAGTTGCAAAATTACATATTTCCAATGGAATACGGAAAGATTTGAGGCGTTTTTAAATATTTTAAAGTTCAACAGAGTGCAATATCTTTAATTATTCGTATATTTGCAGCAAGAAAAATAAAAAAAATGTAACGATTGACCTCGACCCCACAGCCCATGCAGAGGTGAACACTATTCGTCAGGCCTGTCGGGAGTTGGGCACCTTCGACCTTAGCGGTTGCACCATCTATACCTCATGCGAACCCTGTCCTATGTGTCTGGGTGCCATTTATTGGGCTCACATTGACCGCATCTATTATGGCAATACCCGTAAGGACGCACGCGACATCAACTTCGCAGATGACTTCATCTATGAAGAACTGGACCGTCCTCTGTCCAACCGGACTGTTCCCATCATCCCCTTGCTTCGTGACGAGACACTTGAGAGTTTCCGGCTATGGAGCAAGAAAGAAGATAAGACTGAATACTAAGTTTTTTTATTCAAACTGGAAACGGGCTACCAGCGGCAAATGGTCGCTGAAGCCTCCCTTATATTTTGGACCAAGATAAGTGCGAAAGGGTTTTACACCGCCATATCGCTCATCTTCCTCCAAAAGGAATGGTGCGTCGAAGATATAACATCGTTGGAAATGGGGAATCAACGACTCGCTGACCAGGATATGGTCAAGACTTCCCCATTCTCCTTGATATCGATAAGTACCCTTTGCCCCATGGTTTCCCACAGCTCCAGCAGACACATCAACCATTCCTTCCTGCACATACCGTCGGATGCTTTTCTCGTTTGTATAGGCATTCATGTCACCAGCCACGATAATTTTGGCCTGCGGCTGTTTTACACGAATGGAATCTATGACCATACAGACACGGTCTGCCACTCTTAGACGATAGCGCTCTGTTGCTCCGGCGCTACCCGACCTACTTGGCGCGTGCACTACAAAGACATGCAACGTGTCGCCACCAGCCACCTCACCATAGGCATAGAGAATGTCTCGCGTAGGACGCATATCCCCCATCAACGGGATCCTGTAGGAATGGGAGCCCAACAGCCAAAAGGAATATGGAGAATAGAGCAATGCCACGTCGATTCCGCGCTGGTCGGGAGAATGGGTCATGACATACTGATATGCAGCGTTGCGCAACAAGGAGCGTTGAGTCAATGCATATACACAACTATCGTTCTCCACTTCACATAGACCCACCAATGCCGGCAGCTGCCAGTCACGTTTCCACGGTCCTGACATGATGAATGTGTCTGGCGCCAAACTGCCACAGGCAATGATTTCCTGTCCCAAGGCATTGAGTTTACGCCAATAGCGTTGAGTGGTCCAATGGTGGCTACCATCCGGCAGAAACTCCTCATCATGCTTGAGGGAGTCATGCATACAGTCGAAAAGGTTTTCACAGTTCAGTTCAACAAATGTAAAGAAGCCTGATAACAGCAGTCCTATCAACATAAGCAATTTTATGGCTAAAAATTTTTCATCTCACTCACCCTTCGGATCTCCTTACGCGCTTCACGCCATCGAGGAAAATAGCAGTCCATCAACTGATGGAAGCGAGCATTGTGAGCGGGTTCGAGAAGGTGACATAACTCGTGTACCACCACATGTTCCACACACCACTCTGGCAACAGCAACACATAGGCTGAAATACAGATGGAACGGTCTCTGACGTTACACTGCCCCCAGCGGGAAATTGTCGGCTTGTAGTACACGGCAGAAGGCCGCACGCCCATCTCCTTTGCGTGGTGTTCCACCATTGGCTCGACCAGAAATCTCAACCTCTTCAGAGCCTCGTCACGCTGCTCCTTGGTTTTCAAGGGTAGCTGATTATAGAATTCGGAACGCCGCAGGAATCGGTCGCTGGTATTCTTCCGAGCCTTGACTATCCACTCACGGTTGCGCTCTACGAAATCCATCACCTGTTGCCGGCTGATGCCAATAGGTGCCGAAACATGCACATCACCATTCTTCACAATGCGCATCGACAACCTACTGGTTTTTCTGTATGTCACTTGTATCTCCATGTTCGTCATCAAGAGCTAAGGGGTCTTGGCCATTACCGACACAAAAGTAATAATTTTTCGCTATTTCCCTACAACTCTCTCCTTTTTATTTAAAAAATGAGAAAAAAAATTGTACCTTTGCATCCTAAAACACTACCAACATGATGCGTCATTTATTATCTTTTTTCCTACTGCTCCTTGTCACAGCCTGTGGCACCAACAAGGTGGAACTCTTGATTCCGCAAGAACCCGACTATTCCAATGCCTCACAATGGATCTTCAGCCAGCGCGACTCGACAGGACATGGGGCCGATTTCTTCTATATTGTCTCAACAGAAACAGCCGATTGGACAGACTCCGTGTCAGGTTCGATATGCCACTTTGCAAACACTTATAATGCAGAAATCTGTAGAAACATGACAGGAGAGATGAAGGGTGTTGACCACTTGCTTAATGCCCACTGCAATTACTATGCCCCCTACTACCGGCAGGTGACCATGGACACCTGGGCCAACGACTCTCTGGGAGCTGTTTGCTTCCAGACAGCCATGAGTGATGTGCGATGCGCCTTCCGTTATTATTTAGAACACTACAACAACGGACGTCCTATCGTACTGGCAGGGTTCAGTCAGGGAGCAATGGCAGCCAAGCAACTGCTCAAGGAGATGCCCGACAGCGTCATGCAACGCATCGTGGCTACCTACCTCTTTGGCTACTATGTCACCCAGGAAGAACTGGACAACTACAAAAATCTACAGCCCGCTATGAGTGAAACCGACACCGGCGTCATCATCTGCTACAATTCAGTGAAGGATGCCGAATGTGCCCATTCCACTGATGGACGTGAAAACGCTGTCTGCATCAACCCCGTAAACTGGCGCACCGACTCCGTTCCTGCCACCGTACTAACCGTTGGCTCGCCATGGAAGCCTGCCGCAGAGCAGCCCGTTGACACACTGACCGTCCACATCGACCCTGCAACCAACTTTCTCTTTGTCAGCGGCTACACCGGCAACGACCATGTGTTGCCCCTTATGGGCTGTGAAGGCAACTACCACAGCCGCGAAATCTGGTTCTACCGTGAAAGCCTGCGACAGAACATCGACCGCCGGCAGGCAGCGTTCCGTAGTCGCTAAGAAAACAAAGAACAGGTGTGTGGTTATCGCTTCTTGGGCATCTTGCTCCAATTGTATGTCAGGTGCAGCATGAGGTAGCGGGGCAGGGTGTTGTGGATGGTCTCGGTGCGGCCCTGGCCATTGATGAGGATGTTGGTGCCAGAGAGTTGGCCGAGAATGTCGAAGCCTTCGAGACGTGCGACGAGGGTGCCGCCAGCCCGTTGGCCGAATGGACTCAGGAAAGAACGAGAGAGTGAGACATTCCACACAAGGTCATCGCGGTTCATGCTGCTGTCACCGTAGCCCCGCCGGGAGAACATCTTCAGGTCGGTGGCCACGCTGAAGCCTTGCAGCCAGCGTGGCGCGTGACTGTCTGCCTCGCGCTTCACGTTGTAGTTGGCGGTCAGACCATACTGGAAGTTGGTGGCGTTGATAGGCGTGATGGTGCCTTCTTTGTTGGTCGTGTGGCGGTACTCGACGTAAGTAGGCAGACCGAGGGTGAGGTTCTTGAAGGTGTAGGAGAAGGTAAGGCGGTTCTCAATGTAGTAGTTATTGACGTGGGAGAGACCATTGATGATGTCCACATTGCGCGAGTAGTCGCCATGGGTATAGATGTTCATCATCAGTCGCCTGGGCTTGTCGAGCGGCATGTTGTAGAAGTTGAAGAAGTAGGTCTGCCAGTTGCCCTCCACGTTTTCGGGCCGATAGGTGGTGATACCCGTCGCGGCATCGTAGGTCTGACCTTGCGACACCTGATGACGGAAGAAACGCAGTCCACCGCCAAAGCGTTCGGAGATACGCTTCTCGCGCCAGTTGCGATTGAGGCCGAACTGCATACGGTGGTTAGTGGCTCCACGCAGGTTTGGATTGCCATAGCGCCGGATGAGCGGATTCTCATTGTTGAGGATATTCACCTTCTGGAAGAGGTCGGGCGTCTGGAACTCTATACCGTAGAAGAGGTCTATCGACTTGGCCCAGTTGTCGAAGCCGATGTTCACATGCAACTCGGGCGACATCGTCCAGCAGTGCTGCACGAGTGATGTGTCAGCGTATGCACTGCGATAATCCAACTGCTCGTTGACGTTGTAGAAGTGCATCTGATAGTAGATGTTGATGTATTTTCCATCCTCATTATATGTATAGCCGGGCGTGACGGCCAGACGATTCTCTACGCGGCGGTGCATGCGGTCGTAGGCGTTCTGCAGGTCGAGCGTGTCGGCCAGATAGACATCGTTGGTGTTGTCGCGCTGCCGGTAGAGGAAGCGGTACTCGGTGTTCAGCCAAAGTCCGTTGAGCCACGTGATTCGGTAGTTGGGGGCAATGCTGAAGTTGGTCTCGCGCGAGGGCGTGGAGCTGTGACGGCGCATCAGACTGTTCAGCGAGGGCGTAAGCAGGTAGCGCAGCTGCTGCTCGGAGGCGGAGTGGCTGCGTCCCCGGTTGTAGGAGGCGTTCAGGTCGATGCCCGCATTGTCGCCCGATGCCATCTTGTAGTTCAGGACGTTGTTGGTCACGAGCGAAAGGCTGTTGCCGTCGCTCGTGCTGCGCTGCAGGTTGCTATTGATGAGCGCCTGCTGCATGTCGGCGCTGAGCGAGGCTGAGAAGACGCTGTCGAGCAGGGCCGTGGTCGTACCGTAACGGGCGGGATCGCTGGCGAACTGTGCCGAACGTGTGAAGTTGTCGCCCTTGAAGGGGTTGTAGTTGGCGTAGGCCGTAGAGTAGAGGAAGAACGGCTTGTTCAGCTGGAAGATGTTGTTAGCGCTGATGTTCACCTGCCGGTTGCGGCTGCGGTAGGCCTGTCGGTTGAAGGTCGAGGCGGCATCGGTGTGGAACTGTTCGGCATTGGTCAGCGTTTCGTCGGTCGAGCGTCGCCACGACACGTCGAAGGTGGCGTTCTCCTTCCACCGCTTGTCCCTCTCCTCGATGAAGAGGTTGACTCCGGCCATGCGCGTCTCCTGTAGTCCCTGCGGCTGGTTGCTGGGCGACCACTCGCCGTCGCCCCCAGGACGGCGATTCTCATTCACGTTGTTCGCGTTGGCATAGAGCGACAGACGTGAGTTGTCGGTGTAGCGGAGGGCGAACAGACGAGCAAGATAGCGGTCATCAGACTCACTCTTGAGCGGAGAACCACCCGCCACCTCTACATTGGCCAACCAGCCCTGGTTGTACTCGCGCTTCAGTTGTACGTCCATCACAAAACGCTTCTTATCATAGTCTCGCCCCAGATACTCGTTCAGCTCGGTGCTCTTGTGGTAGGTCTGCACCTTCTGCACCGTGTAGGCCGGCAGGTTGTCGAGCATCACACGGTTGTTGCCCTTGAAGAAGTCCGTGCCGTTGAGCATCAGCTCATCTACCTGCTCACCCTGTACGAGGATGCGCCCGTCGTCCTTCAGCTCCACGCCGTCCATCTGGCGGATGAGGGCATCGAGCATCGACCCTTCAGGCAAGTTGAAAGCATCGGCATTGAAGGTGATGGTGTCGCCACGGTAGGTCATCTTGACCTTCGTGGCCCTCACCACGACCTCGCCCAGCTGGTGAACATCTTCAGTCATGCGGCTGCGCTTCTTCATATAGTGCCACGGCGCATCGAAATAGGTATTGCGGGCGATGTGGCGCACATGGTAATTGACGTAGCACGGCTCGTAGTCGGGGTGCTCGGCGCGGATGATGTAGTGTTGCTCGCGGGCAGGAATGTTGAAGCGGTAGGCGAAGTCGTCCTTTCCCTGTCCTGACCACTGCTGAAACACGTGCATCGTATCGACCACGGTAGAGTCTTCGCGCATCAGTGTGACGAACACGTCCTTGATGCCAACGCGGGTAAGGGAATTCTTTACATGGCCCCACAGGGCGATGGTGCGCTCTTTCTTTTCGGCCCTTTGGTAAGTATCCTGAGCCACGGCAACAACTGAGGCGAGGGCGAGGATGAGGATGAGGATTGTTTTCTTATACATAATGATGATGTGTCTTTTCATTTCTTTTTAGGATTCTTGTTCCAGTGATACACTAAATGTGCCATAACGTAGTGCGGCAGGGAGCGGTACCATGTCTCGGTGCGGCCCTGGGCATTGACGGTGTATTGCGTGTTGCTGAGCTGATGGAGCAGGTCGAAGGCTTCGATGCGGGCGATGAGCTTGCCCTTGAGGAACGGCTGGCTGAAGGAGGCGTTCAGCACGAAGTCGTCGGTGTTCAGTTCGCTGCTGCCATAGCCGCGACGGCTGTACATATTGCCATCGGCAGACAGCGTGGTGTTCAGGCGCGGCAGGGTGTAGCGGGCAGAGAGGCCATAACGGTAGTCGAAGGCGTTCAGCGTCTCGAAATCGTACATCTTGCCCTCTGAGTGCCGCCAGCGGATGTCGCCCGTGGCGCGGATGTTCAGCGTACCTTTATTATATTGTATGTAGGCGTTGTCGTGCAGGGTCAGGGTGTTGACAACGTTCTCCTCGCTCGCTGTCATGCCCGTCAGCATGGCGTGGTCAATGGAGTGGTGATAGCCCGCGTCGACGTTGGTCTGCCACGACCAATAGCGGTTCTTGTCGATGGTGCGGCTGAAGTCAAACTTCGCATTCAGACGATAGGCTCCGCTGACGTTCATGGGCTGATAGGTATAGACGCCGCTCACGGGGTCGTAGCTCGCCGACTGCGCCGTCTGCCGGTGGTAGATGTCGGCCGATGTGCCCACGTGCCATTGCTGCTGGTTGCGCCCTGCCTTGTTCGAATAGTCTATGCCGAAGTTGGAGGTGACGAAGCTCTTGAGGTCGGGATTGCCCAGCTTGACGACGAGCGGCTGGCTGTCGTCGCGATAGGTGATGCGGTCGGAGAGGTTGGCGGCACTGCGCTTGTAACTGGCGTGTATTCTGAAATCGTGCTTGCCGTCTTCCGAGGCATGTCTGAACGAGGCTGATGTATCCACGAACATCGTGTTTTGCCGTGCCAGCGTGTCGAGTCGGCCCCGCTGATAGTCGAGCGACTCATGGCGTATGGGGACGCTGATGCCCACGTTCCAGCACTGATAGCTCACGGTGTATGGCAAATCGGGGCGGAACTTGTACTGCCCGTTCTGGAAGAACGAGACGCTGACCGTGTTCTCTGCAACGTTCATCTGGCTGTCGTATGAGTTGTTTACGTCTGTGATGGCCGTCAGCGCGTCTATCTGCGAGGCCAGCAGCAGCGTGTCGGGATGGTACAGATAGTCATGGGCATCGATGCGGGTCAAGTACACGCTTTCACCCACGTTCATGTTGACCGCCTTGCTGATTTTCCAGCCGTAGCTCAGCGAGGCCACGCCCCACGTCGAACTATTGCTGATGTCGTCCACATTGTGCTGAACGGTCTGCTGCGGGTTTACGTATTGCCGCGTGCTGTATTGCTTGGCTGATTCCGACTCGTTCTCATTGTGCTCTGCCTTGACGTAGAAGTTGACGTGCTTCTGGTTCTTGCCCACGTTGAATGCGCCCTGCGCCTCCATGCTTCCGCTCCATGTCTTCCCCTCATTGAAACCACGGTTGCGCTGCGAGGCCGTCAGGCTATCCGTCCACTGGTCGAACATGGAACTGAACGCGCCGTGGTTCTTGGAGTATCGGAAGTCGGCAACCGCAAAGAGATAGAAGGGCTTGGTCAGCGTGAACTCATCGTGAGCGTTCCATTGGCGGTTGCTGGCCCGGCTGAAACTCTCCGTCAGCGACGTAGGTGTAAGTCCTTGCAAGAATTGCTCATAGCGGCTTCTCGACTCGCTGACGTCGGTTGTTGAGGTGTAGGAGGCCGTCAGGTTGTTCTTCACCTTGTCTTCTTTGGAGTGGTAGTCCATTTCGCCCGCGATGCTCCTTGTGGTGAGTAGGTTCTTCGGCATCGTGGTGGGTGTCCAGTTGCCCGACTCGCCGATGTGGCGCGACTCGTTCACATTGTTCACGTTGCCCAACAGCGTGAAACGGTAATGGTCGCTGAAGCCGAGGGCAAACGCGCGTGCAAGCCAGCGGTCATTAGTGCCAGCCGCCGCCTCCGTGTTGGCGATGTAGCCGCGCTGATAATCCTGCTTCAGGTTCACGTCCATCACATACTGCTTGGCATCCACGTCGTAGCCCAATGCCTTGCTCTTGTCCGACTGCTTGTCATAGACCTTGATATTCTGCACCGTGTAG
>CAMNOK010000011.1 GCA_946546825.1 uncultured bacterium | reverse complement strand
GGGAAAGTACCAGAAGTGAAATTGACTACGCTGAGAAAACAGGAAAGAAAATAAACTATCTGGAGCCAATAGTATGAAGAAACTGTTATGCCCAGTTTAGGTATATATCTGTTGAAGAAAAAGCTTTAGCTGCACATTTTGAACCATGTCATGCAGGGGAAGAAACCTCTTTCCTCCAAACTACACAGATATTGCAGGCTTTGGTTCTGAAAACAGGATTTAAGTCGCTTTCCATTCAAGTTTTGGGTCGCATTCTTAGGGACATGAAATTTGAAAGAGTGAAAAGGAATGGGGTTTATGGATATTTGGTAAAGGAGAAAAAACACAGAATTTGAATAACTTTGAATTTTCAGTTACCCTCTTACCATTCACAAGGTAAGCAGGGTAACTGATTATTTTTTCCTCTTTGTTTTTAGTATCGTACAATTTCTAACCCAAGTTTCTCCACAAGAGAATTAAGAGCAGGGTTGTTGTTAAGCAAATCCTCCTTTGTTGGCTTTGGGGTTGAGGAACACTTCACTTGAACCAACTGCTGATATTCTGTCGGCAAACATTCTGTGATAGTCTGAAGAAAGAGGTGCCACAACTCCTTTTCTTCTTCAGAAGAATAGGCATTCCCCATATATTGAAGTTCCTCACTTCCCAAGAACTTTATTCTAACCATGTTGTCCCATTCCTCAAAAGCAATCAGTTCTTCTACCAAGCCCAGCTCACCCATGCACCAGAGGACGCAAGATACGAATTCAAGATGCTTGGTGGTAACATTCCCATCTTCTATCTGACGTTCAAAGTTGTATGCCCTGTTGCCTATAAATTGGGGTGGAGTCTTAACTATGTTGATAAATACAGCCATCTGATTAAACAATGTTCGTGTGGCTTCTCCTTTTTCTATCTTACTTTTTGATTTCGCTAAAACGTAGAGATACTCTACTTCAGGGCTGCCATGAAATACAGGTACTTCTTTTAGTCTTTCCTTATCTATCTGGAACTTTGGGTAATGTATTAACTTGATGCAAAGATTTGTGTAGTTGCCTTGTATATCTAATGCGGACAAATTATCATATACATATTCCTTTGGGAAGTGCTTTATAACCACTGTACCACATTCTTTTTCGTGGTATTGTTCCCACAAGTCTTGTACATCTTCAAAAAAGAAACCATCCCAACTATAGTTCAACCGATTATATGCCCACATCCTATCTTGTTTTGAAGCATGGAGCATCGCTTTCAGTATCTTTCGTTGTGTCAGAAATGATTGCTTGCCAAATCTATCTCGCAGTTCTACCCTTGTTTCAGCAACTAAACCACTCTGTTTATCAGTAAAGGCTTTCAATAGGGCAGAAATGCTTTCATTCTTATGTGGTTGTATCTTGCCCAAGACTTTAATTGCTTCCTCATAAAGCCCCTTGCCTACGCTCCATTTGGAAGAACCACGCTTCAATTTCTTCTGAAGTATAAGCAGTTCTTCCTTGTTGAGCGTATGCACTAAAGCCCTCAACACAGTTCTTTCAGCAAGGTTTTCTTGGTATTTCTCTTGTTGATAATTTGCTAATATGTAATCTAATGCGTTCATCTTTCATGTATGCCTAAAGTGGTCAAAGTTGCACTCATCAGCAAAGAATAGAGCATAAAAGATGGCACAAGCAACAAGTATGGCGATAATCCACTCTACTATTCCTGTGCTTTCTTTCCCTCCCTTGTCAATTTCATTCTTCACAAGTACTGCTATCAACAAAAAAAGTGGAATGACTATCATTACCATGAAAATAATAGCCCATATAACTGCCCAAACAATTTCAAATGTGTTCATACTTATCTTCGTTAAAAGGGTAAATCATCATTGTCCGCTCTCTTTACATCAAAAGAGCGCACAACCTTTTCTGTTGGCTTATTAACAAGCATGAGGCATGGTATATAAGTTTTACCATCCATAGTCACTTCTGCATAACAGAAATCATCAAGTTTTCCTTGCTCCATGTGCTCTAATGCCGCAGGGCTTACATATCCCTTTTTACTACCACAGGTGAAGAATATTTTCCCCGTATTGGGATTTTCCACAAATTTCAATGAAGCGTTTTCACTTATAACCAAATCCCTTGCGGACATTTTATTGCGAGTTTTAATTTGATTATTAGCAGGTTGTGGAGATTCTTTTCGCAAATCTTCTGTGAGCCACTTAATCATAAAATGCGTACAAGTATTCTGCATGGAGATATTGAAGCGATTAGCTTCTTCTCTTAGTTTAACATTCTTCAAATGTTCTAAAATTTCTTTCGTATCAGCATTATCAAATGCGGATTGATAACTTTGCAGGAACTCAGTCTTTATGTCATTTATCTGACAGCCAATGTTCTTTGCCCATCTCTCCATAGAAGAAACTAACTCTTGTGCATCTTTATCACTCTGCATAGCCATATTTCTTCCCGTTATACTCTCAATGGCACATGCCTTAGTGGGGTTAAGGCGCTTATATCTTTGCCAAAAACTTTCTTGTGGTGCAGAAACATGATTTTGATTTGTAGTGCGATAACTATTCTCTGATTTGGTGTTCTCCTTTTTATTCCCCAAGTACAAAAGAAGAAAACCTATGCTACCCAATATGAGCGCACCCATAAATCTGCCACCGGCAGTATCAGTATCCCGCCCAGCAGAAAACAAAGCACCTAATAGGCTTAGTGCTGCTATTACTAACAATATTGTACCTATCTTTTTCATCTTCCTTTATTTGTATTTCTGTTTTGCGACACACAAAAAGAAAAGGTGCAAACAATCCTGTATTTGCACATTCGGAGGTATCGCCAAACACCTTTGTCCCACAAATAAGGAAAGCCTGCACCTGTAAGGTACAAGCATTTCACTAACTTGCTATTGGAACACATTCTTCTAATTGGCGATTTTCCGAATGTCACATGCAAGAAGTAAAACACTTCTTCTGATGATATGTCTTGTTAAACTATTACGTCATTTTACACATTTTTGAATTTCATGCTGCAAAGATACTCAATTTATGCGACAATCATTTCATCTTGCTTCAAATTCAGTAGATTCAACGCAAACTTTTCATCAAAAGGCAGGCTCTCCTGTCAATTCGTGGGTCAAGAAAGGTGTTCAATTGCTTATTAAGCAATGTATTTCCTTTTACTCTACCCTTAACTGCAACCCATTGGGAAGGATTGACGCTCTTTCCTGTTGCAAATTCCGATGAAACCTTGTTGACCGTAACCCTTATATAAATAGGAGCGGTTCCATCTTTCAGCAACTTCTTTCTCTTGATAAAAAATAAGATATTAACCATATTAAATTGATTGTTTTTTTCTGACTGCAAAGTTCGGAACAATCTTTGAAATATGGAAGTGCAAAATATTGAACATCAATGAAATATGTGGAATGTGTTGGACTTTTCACCTCCAGACTTCCAGTCCAACGAGAAGTCCAACGGTAATCTTTCCGCGCTTTTCAATTTCTTTCAATCTCTTGCAAAACGAAAATCCTGCAATTCAACGAATTACAGGATTTTTCATTTCTTTTCATCAGACTTTAGTGGAGCTGGCGGGAATCGAACCCGCGTCCGCACAAGGAAACCATGTGCTTTCTACATGCTTATCCCGGCCTTCATTTTCGAGCTGTGGCAAGACCCGGGCCACCAACAACAGCCTTATCCTCTAATCTTCATCAGTGCATCGAGGCCTACACAGACTATTTCCGATTTGCCTGCGCCGCTAAACCCGTAAGATTCGGAACAACATCCCCGGAGCGACGTCTCGTTCCATCACCTGGTGACGGAATTAAGCTCAAAATCTACTGTGCTTCGATTAAGCAGCGAGAGCATACTGATTGTTGCCAATTAATTTTCTGCCTACTCTGATTTAGGAGGGAGCCGACGAGCCTCCGCATGCTTACACACCATTTCATCTTGCCGTCTAATCCTGTCAACCCCTTGAAAGTGATTTTGTAGATGCTACATGAAATATGCAGGTGCAAAGTTATAAAAAAACGAGAGAAGAACAAAACAAAACAGTTTGTTTTTTATGCCGAGTGCATTGTAACTTCGCGGTTTATTCGCAAAGTTACGAAAATAAGGCGTATGCAACAAAACTTTTTCGTGTTTTTTGCACACACCTTATTATATTATATAGGGGTATGAAAGGTATGACTTAAAGTCAGACCTCAACGGCCCTGATACATAGCATCATAGTATTTCTGGTAGTCACCGGAAGTGACATTGTCCATCCATTCCTGGTTATCCAGATACCAGCGTACGGTTTTCTCTATACCCTCTTCGAACTGTAGGCTGGGCTCCCAGCCAAGTTCTTTCTGCAATTTGGTAGAATCGATGGCATAGCGTGCGTCGTGGCCAAGGCGGTCGGTGACATAGGTGATGAGGTTCAAGTCTTCTCCCTCCTTACGTCCGAGCAGGCGGTCAACGGTCTTGATGACGACCTTGATGATATCGATGTTTTTCCACTCGTTGAAGCCACCTATGTTGTAAGTCTCGGCTATCGTGCCACGATGGAAGATGATATCGATGGCGCGGGCATGGTCTTCTACAAACAGCCAGTCGCGCACATTCTCACCCTTGCCATACACAGGCAGCGGCTTACGGTGACGAATGTTATTGATGAACAGGGGGATGAGTTTCTCCGGGAACTGGTAAGGACCATAGTTGTTGGAGCAGTTGGTCACGATGGTGGGCATGCCATAGGTGTCATGGAAGGCACGCACGAAATGGTCGCTAGAAGCTTTTGACGCGCTGTATGGGCTATGTGGATTGTACTTCGTGGTTTCATAGAAGAAGTCTTCTCCGTATGCCAGATGGTGTTCAGAAGACGAGGCCGTTGTAGAGAACGGCGGTTCTATGCCCTCGGGGTGTGTCATCTGTAAGGCTCCATACACCTCGTCGGTAGAGATGTGGTAGAAGCGTTTGCCCTCATATTTCTCAGGCAGTGACTCCCAATAGAGCTTGGCGGCCTGCAGGAGGGTAAGCGTTCCCATCACATTAGTCCGCGCAAAGGTAAAGGGATCTTTGATGCTGCGGTCAACATGGCTCTCTGCTGCCAGGTGGATGATGCCGTCGATGTGCTCGTCCTGCATCAGTTGGTAGAAGGCATCAAAGTCACAGATGTCCATCTTCACGAACTTGTAGTTGGGTTTCTGCTCCACATCCTTGAGATTAGCCAGATTACCGGCATAGGTCAACTTGTCGAGGTTGACAATCTTATATTCCGGATATTTGTTCACAAACAGGCGGACAACATGCGAGCCAATGAAGCCTGCGCCACCAGTAATCACAATGTTTCTTTTATAGGTCATATTATTTTTATGTTTAATGCTCATGCTTCATTTGGCCGAGATTGGCTAAACATTTTTTCAGAGAGTCTGTCCAGTAAGGCACCAGCAGACCGAAGGTTTCCTTGACCTTCGTTTTGTCGAGAACTGAGAATGCCGGACGATTCACAGGGCTGGGGAACTCGTTGCTGTGGCAAGGCTGGATATCGCAGGCCGTATGCCCGGAGAACTCAGCTATCATCTTGGTGAAGTCATACCATGAGCAGACACCCTCATTGCTATAATGATAGATACCCGCTTTGGAATAGGTAAAGCAGGAAGATGCATTTTCGAGAGCTTCCTGTCGATAATCATCAATAGCCGTCACAATAGTCTGAGCCAGGTCGTAGGCATAAGTAGGAGTTCCCACCTGGTCGAAGACCACCTTTACCAGAGGTTTCTCCTCTGTCAGTTTGAGCATGGTCTTCACGAAATTGCGTCCATACTCAGAATAGAGCCAAGCCGTGCGGAAGATGAGGTAGTCAACACCGCTGTTGATGATGTTTTCCTCACCATGCAGCTTCGTCAGTCCATAGACACCAGTGGGAGTTCCTTTCTGTTCCTCCCGGCAGGGTGTGTTGTAGGGGTCACCACCAAACACATAGTCAGTAGAGACATGAACCAGCAGGCCTCCAACCTCTTTCATGGCCAAAGCCAGGTTTTCCGGGGCTTTGGCATTCAGCAATTCGCACAATGCCTCGTCGCTCTCAGCCTTATCAACATTGGTATAGGCGGCGCAGTTGACAATGACATTCACCTGTTCCTCGCTAACCAGTTTCCGGATAGCCTCCATGTCAGTGATGTCGAGGATTGTTGTCTCCACGCCCTCCACATTGACCACGTCGGTAAAGATATAGCGATCGATAGAATGCTGACTCAGCAGTCGCATCTCGTTGCCAAGCTGTCCGTTAGCACCTGTCACTAAGATATTCATCATTTTTTATGCGCTTTTCAATAAAGAGGAATATTCATGTCGAAAGGGTTGTCGAGGTCTTGCAACAGGGGGTGGTGCTGGTCTTTCTCCGACAGGATGACCTTGTCGGCAGGAATCTGCCAGTCAATGCCCAGGGCGGGGTCATTCCAGGCCACGGCGCCTTCAGCTTCCGGATGGTAGAAGTTGTCACACTTATATTGGAAGACGGCCTCCTCTGACAACACTGAAAAGCCGTGGGCAAAGCCACGCGGCACAAAGAACTGCCGATGGTTATCGCCCGTCATGAGGCACGACACCCACTTGCCATAAGTAGGTGATCCCTTGCGGATATCGACGGCAACATCGAGAACGGCTCCTTGAATGACTCTCACTAACTTGCTCTGGCTATAGGGTGGACGTTGGAAATGCAGGCCGCGCACTACACCATACGAAGACTTTGACTCGTTGTCCTGCACAAAATGGATGGTACGCACTTCTTTCTCAAAGTCACGCTGAGAGAATGATTCGAAGAAGTAGCCACGGGCATCGTTAAAAACGCGTGGTTCTATCACGCACACCCCCTCTATGTCTGTTTTTATTACATTCATTATTCTTGTATTGGAAATTGGAAGTTTAAGTTTACTGATTAAAACTTTTAGTCGCGACGGAACAAATCGCGGGTATAGACCTTCTGCTGTACATCGTCGAGGCAAGCATCATAGCGATTGGCAATAATGGCTTGCGAACGCTGCTTGAAAGCCTTCAGATCATTGACAACAACTGAGCCAAAGAAGGTCGTTCCGTCCTCCAAGGTAGGTTCATAGATGATGACCTCTGCGCCCTTGGCCTTGATACGTTTCATGATACCCTGAATGGCCGACTGGCGGAAGTTGTCGGAGTTGGACTTCATGGTCAGGCGATAGACGCCGATGACACAGTTTTTCTCCTTGCTGGCATCAAACAGGCTGTTCTCATTGTAGTAGCCGGCTTTTCGCAACACGGCGTCGGCGATATAGTCCTTTCGTGTGCGGTTGCTCTGCACGATGGCCGTCATCATGTCTTGCGGAACATCCTGATAGTTGGCCAGCAGCTGTTTGGTGTCTTTCGGCAGGCAATAGCCGCCATAGCCAAACGACGGGTTGTTATAGTGAGAACCAATACGCGGGTCGAGTCCTACGCCGTTGATGATGGCTGCCGTGTCGAGGCCCTTTACCTCTGCATAGGTATCCAACTCGTTGAAGTAGCTCACGCGCAGGGCCAGATAAGTGTTGGCAAAGAGTTTCACCGCCTCGGCCTCCTTCATGCCCATGAAGAGCGTAGGTATATCCTCTTTGATAGCCCCCTCCTGCAAGAGCGACGCGAAGATGTGGGCATGTTCCTCTGCCTTGGGATTACCTATGGCCTTGATGGCAGCATTTTCCTCCGTGAAAGTCTTGTCATCGATATCAATAATCTTCGGGTAGCCCACAATGATACGACTCGGGTACAGGTTGTCATAAAGAGCCTTGCTCTCACGCAGGAACTCCGGTGAGAACAACAGGTTGAACTTCTTACCCTTCAGTTCCGGTTTATAGAGAAACTGCAACGCGTACTTCACAAACAGTGAACGGGTGTAGCCCACGGGGATGGTTGACTTGATGACCATCACAGCATCGGGGTTCACAGACAGCACAAGGTCGATGACCTCCTCCACATGAGACGTGTCAAAGTAGTTCTTCACCGGGTCATAGTTGGTCGGTGCGGCGATGACCACGAAATCGGCATTGCGATAGGCTGCAGCACCATCAAGGGTAGCCGTGAGATTCAGCTCTTTCTCTGCGAAATATTTTTCTATATACTCATCCTGGATAGGCGACTGACGACGATTAATCATATCCACTTTTTCTGGAATCACATCTACCGCCGTGACTTGATGATGCTGACTCAGCAGTGTAGCTATACTTAAGCCAACATAGCCGGTTCCGGCCACTGCCACTTGAATATCTTTTTCTGCTTTCATTTTTATTTATATATTTAATGGCACAAAGTTACGGTTTTTTCCCCCGACAGCCAAATCTTCTGTTAGAAAATTTGGGCAAAACGTAAGAATTTCATATCTTTGCAGAGATGAACAAATATCAATATCATATTTTCTCACCCTATCGGGTGTGCCCGCTGGGAGCCCATGTGGATCACCAGCATGGGCTAGTCACTGGCTTTGCCATAGATAAAGGGGTCGATTTGTGGTTCAACATCCGTGAAGACGGACATGTGCACCTGTCCTCCCTCTCTTTTGATGGAGAGGTAGATTTCGAAGTAACAGCTCCCTCACAAGTCCGTGAGCGCCACTGGGGCGACTATGCGCGTGGTGCAAAGTATGCACTCCGCAAGCGGTTTGAGTTGTCCAACGGCATTGATGGCCTATTGCAAGGCTCACTGCCCGTAGGCGGTCTGTCTTCAAGTGCCGCCGTACTCATTGCCTACGTCATGGCCTTGGCCAAGGCCAATGGCATCAGTCTGCAGCCCTTCGAAGTGGTACAGATTGCATCGGAGGCGGAACGCGAGTACATCGGACTGAACAACGGTCTGCTGGACCAGGCCTGCATAGCTTTGGGAAAGAAAGACGGACTACTGTTTTTAGACTGCGACACCAACGAATATCGCATTATCAAGAAACATCCTGACATGCCTGAATTTGAACTGGGCATTTTCTTCTCCGGCCTGACTCGCTCACTTGTCAACAGCGACTACAACCTGCGCGTTTACGAGTGCAAGACAGCAGCGTGGAACATGCTGGCCTACACAGACCAGCCACTGAAAACCTTTGACAAGACTTTCCTGCGCGACATCCCGAAGGCCACCTTCGACAAGACGCGCATTGCCATGCCACAACGCTTCGCACGAAGAGCCGAACATTTCTATTCAGAATACAGGAGAGTAAGGCAGGGTGTCACTGCCTGGGAGTCCGGCAACCTCAAACTCTTCGGAAAGCTGTCGTTTGACAGTTGTGAGTCGAGCATCCACAACTATGAATGCGGCTCACCGGAGCTCATCGCCATCTATGAAATCATGCGCACGCTGAAAGGTGTGTGGGGAGGACGTTTTTCAGGAGCAGGCTTCAAAGGTGCCTGCATCGCCATCATCGACCCTGCCTATCGGGAAGAGATAGAGCGTGAGGTCACACAACGCTACCTGGAACAATTCCCTGAATACGAGAAAACCTTCAAGTGCTATTTCGTACATCCAGACAATGGTGCAAGGTTTGTATGACCGCAATTATACCAACCATCGGATATCAACCTTCGAATATCAAATTATGAAAGAATACAACGTCAACCTTTCCGGAAAGACCATCATGGTCACTGGTGCAGCAGGCTTTATAGGAGCCAACTTAGTGAAGAGACTATACAAAGATTTCCAAAATGACATAAGAGTAATTGGCATCGACAGCATCACGGACTATTATGATGTCAACATCAAACATGAACGACTGGAAGAGCTCAAGCAGTTCGAAAGTTTTGTGTTCGTCAAAGCCAACATTGCCGACAAGCAGGCCATTGACAACCTCTTCAGCCAATACAAGCCTGACGTCGTGGTAAATCTGGCGGCACAGGCCGGTGTGCGATATAGCATCACAAACCCAGGTTCTTACATTGAGTCAAACCTCATTGGCTTCTACAACATCTTGGAGGCCTGTCGCCATTCCTACGACAATGGAGCAAAAGGGGTGGAGCACTTGGTCTATGCTTCGTCATCCAGTGTCTATGGCAGCAACAAAAAGGTGCCCTACTCTACCGACGACAAAGTTGACAACCCAGTGTCGCTCTATGCAGCCACCAAGAAAAGCAACGAGCTTATGGCACATGCCTACTCCAAACTATACAACATCCCTTCGACAGGACTTCGCTTCTTCACCGTCTATGGACCGGCCGGCCGGCCAGACATGGCCTACTTCGGCTTCACCAACAAGCTCCGCGAAGGCAAGACCATTCAGATCTTCAACTATGGCAACTGCAAACGCGACTTCACCTTTGTTGACGACATTGTAGAAGGTGTGGTGCGCGTCATGCAACATGCACCGGAAAAGAAAAAGGGTGAAGACGGCCTGCCCATTCCACCATACGAGGTTTACAACATCGGCAACAGCTCGCCAGAGAACCTATTAGACTTTGTTACCATCTTGCAAGAAGAACTGATTCGGGCCGGCGTGTTGCCTGCCGACTACGACTTCGAGGCCCACAAGGAATTGGTACCCATGCAACCTGGCGATGTTCCCGTAACCTTTGCCGACACCACCCCTCTGGAACGCGACCTTGGCTTCAAACCGTCAACCAGCCTGCGCGTCGGACTGAGAGCCTTTGCCGAATGGTATGCCAGATACTACGGGAAGGCTGACAAATAAAACCATGAACCGAAAACGACCAATATGAAAAATATAGTAATTGCCGCAGGCTATGCCACACGCCTGTATCCATTGACAGAACATTTTCCCAAACCCTTGCTGAAGATTGGAAGTCACTCCATCCTCGACCGTCTGCTTGATGACATCGACACCATCGACGAGGTGGATGAACACATCATCATCACCAACCACAAATTTGCCAACCAGTTCAAGGAATGGATGGAGGAACGAAAAAGTGAGAACTCTTCCTCCAAACCCATCCGAATCATTGACGACGGAACGGAGACCAACGAGACAAGACTTGGAGCCGTTCGCGACCTGTTGCTGGCCATAGAAACCTGTCAAGTAGATGACGACATCATGGTCTTAGCTGCTGACAACCTGCTAAATTTCAAACTACAAGGCTTTGTTGACTATTTCAAAGAAAAAGGTACTTCCATCATCATGTGTCACCACGAGCCACAACTATACCGTTTGCAACGGACAGGTGTCATCGCCGTTGATGATGACATGCGCGTTTTGGAAATGCAAGAGAAACCTGAGAAGCCTGTATCCAACTGGGCTGTACCTCCTTTCTACATCTACAAGAAAGAAGACCTGCCACTCATTCGCGACTGCATGAACCACGGCTGCGGAGCAGATGCACCGGGCAACCTGGCCCACTACCTGACCGATGTCACGACGCTCCATGCTTGGATTATGGCTGGGAGCCGCTTTGACATTGGCTCCATGGACTCTCTGGAAGAGGCCCGCAGACTTTTCGGGTGAGCTAAATTTGGAGGTTCTATTATTTTTTCGTACATTTGCACACTTTTACACTCCAACTCTGCAATAATTTTGCGGAATTGGAGTTAATTATGTATAGAACTAATAATGAACGAAAACAAGAATCATACAGCCACGTCGCACGATGCCATGGGCCGCACAGCTCTTGTCATCAAACGACTGACAGATATCGTATGTGCCATGACGGGACTCATCCTACTGTCTCCCGTATATCTTACCATTGCACTACTCTTGAAGCGGCAAAATAATGGCAATGTCATCTTCCGACAAATCAGAATAGGCTATAAGGGCAAGCCTTTTGTCATCTACAAATTCCGCACAATGAGTTCTGTCATTGAGGAAAAAGGTCCGCAGCTGGTTGCCAAATGCGATGACAGCAACTCCACTAAGTTGGAGCAGTTTCTGCGCGGACACCATTTAGACGAACTTCCACAACTCTGGAATGTGTTACGCGGAGACATGTCACTGGTAGGACCACGCCCCGAGCGAAAGTTCTTTATAGACCAGATACTGGAAGTAGATGACACCTATCCCATCATCTATAAAATGCGGCCAGGCCTCACCTCTGAGGCAACACTCTACAATGGCTACACCGACACGATGGAGAAGATGCTACGCCGTCTGCACATGGACATCGACTATTTAGGACGCCGCTCCCTCTGGTTGGATTTCACCATAGTGGTCAAGACCCTTATTAAGATTATTAGCGGAAAAAACTTCTGAGAAAAAGCCACTAAAGGGTGAGAATAGAAGACAACGTGTCAACGTGTCGAAAAATCAAGAAAAAAGAAAACATTAAATATGATGAAAAAGATTTTGACTGTTATTCTGTTTGCTTGCATGATACCCTTTACCATGCAAGCTCAGAACACCATGACCGATGACCAGGTCATTCAGTTCATTGTCAAAGAACACGACACTGGCACATCACAAGCACAGATTGTCACCAAGCTGATGCAGCGAGGTGTTGACATCCAACAGATTCAGCGTGTGCGCCGTAAGTACGAACGTCAGATTCAGGAGAAAGGGCTTGGCGTGGTTGCCGATGAAGCAGTATCTAAGACTGCCGATCGCATGCGCAGCAAAAACGGGAAAGAGAAAGAGGACGATAAGACGAAAGATGACAACAACTTCCGCATACAAAACGACAAGAGCTATCATCACAGCTATGATGAAGATGATCAGGAGTTCATGGATATGCAAGAGGCTATGACAGGCTTGCTTGCCGAAGATCAGGAAAAAGACTCCGAGTCAAAAAAAAGCAAGTCGCGCATCTATGGTCATGACATCTTCAACAACAAAAATCTTACCTTTGAGCCTAACATGAACATCGCAACGCCACAGAACTACCGTTTAGGACCTGGCGACCAATTGTTCATCGATATCTACGGAGCATCACAACATACTTTCACAGAGACCGTCTCTCCTGATGGCGAAGTAACCATCGAGGGCTATGGTCCTATTCAACTCAGTGGACTGACAGTTGCCCAGGCCAACGCTCGTCTGCGCTCTACTCTTGGAACCCGTTATAGCAGCTCGAAGATCAAGCTGACCGTTGGTCAGACAAAAACCATCATGGTTAACGTGATGGGTGAGGTGAAAGCGCCAGGCACCTACACTCTCTCCGCCTTCGCCAGTGTGTTCCACGCACTCTACATGGCAGGCGGTGTCAACGACCTTGGCACGCTGCGCGACATCAAGGTTTATCGCAACGGCAAACTGCTCAGCAGCGTTGATATCTATGACTACATCCAAAACGGCAAGCTCACCGGCAATATTCGTCTCTCCGACGGCGATGTCATTCAGGTTGACACCTACGACTGTCTGGTTACCGTGGAAGGAAAGGTAAAGCGCCCCATGATTTACGAGATGCGCAAGAACGAGAGCATCAACAGCCTGCTGAAATACAGTGGTGGTTTTACCGGCGATGCCTATACCAAGGCTGTGCGTGTGGAACGCAAGAATGGGCGCGACGTCTCCATCTACAATGTGGAAGAGTTTGACATGGGTTCCTTCCACGTTGCCGATGGTGACCTGGTGAGCGTTGATTCCATCCTGAACCGCTTCCACAACACGGTTGAAATCAAGGGCGCCGTATTCCGTCCCGGCAAATATCAGTGTGGCGGCAGCGTGAACAGCGTGCGCAGCCTCATCGAACGCGCAGAAGGAGTCACAGAGGGAGCCTTTACAACGCGTGCTGTCATGCACCGTATGAAGGCTGACCGCACACTGGAGGTTGTCAGCGTTGACGTAGCCGGTATTCTGAATGGAACCGTTGCAGACATAGCACTAAAAGAAAACGACATTCTATACATTCCCACCAAACAGGATGTTCAACTTGAGCGCACCATCACCATCCATGGCGAAGTAAACTATCCAGGCACCTATCAGTATGCTGACAACGAGACCCTGGAAGACTTCATACTCCAGGCAGGTGGCCTTACCGAGAGTGCATCTGTTGTCAAGGTTGATGTGGCACGCCGTATCGTTGACCCCAAAGCAACAACCACAGCCGAGTATATTTCCGAGACGTTCCAGTTTGCACTGAAAGACGGTTTTGTCATCGACGGAGAACAGGGTTTCACCCTAAAGCCCTATGACGAGGTGTATGTGCGCAAGAGCCCTGGCTATAGCGTCCAGCAGAATGTCCATGTCCAAGGACATGTTAACTTTGCCGGTACTTATGCACTGAGTACCAAGAACGAACGCCTGAGCGACATCATCAAGGCTTCCGGCGGTGTGACAGACATGGCCTACGTTCCCGGTGCACGTCTGGAGCGACGCATCACTCCCGAAGAGCGGTTGCGCATGGAGAACGTCATTAAGGCCGCCTACCGCAACGCCAACGGGAACGACTCTATAGACATGAAGAAGTTGGATCTGGGCGACACCTACTATGTAGGAATAGAGCTCGACAAAGCCTTAGCTCATCCCGGTGGTGATGCCGACATCGTGTTGCGCGCGGGTGATCGCATTATAGTGCCGGAATACAACAACTCAGTGAAAATCAGCGGTGATGTAATGTATCCTAACACCGTAGCCTTTGAGAAGGGCAAACGTCCCAAATACTATATTGAGAAGGCTGGTGGTTTCGGCAGTCGAGCCAAGAAGAGTCACACCTATATTATCTACATGAACGGCACTGTAGCCCGCGTTGGTCATAATGCCAAGATACGCCCGGGCTGCGAGATTGTTGTACCCAGCAAGCCGAAGAACGACCGTTCTTTGGGTGAAACGCTCGCCATCGGTACCAGTGCAGCGTCGATTGCAACAATGGTAGCGTCGATTGCGAATATTCTTAAATAATAGGGAGATAATAGGGAGATAATAGGGAGATTATGGAAAATCAGAATAAGAATGGGAAGGTCATTGACCTGAGGGAAATTTTCAAGATTATCAAGGAACGTCGCAAGACGTTTTACAAGGTGTTGCCCATCGCCTTTGTTTTGTCATGTATATACATTTTGGGCATTCCCCGCTACTATAGTACCAATAGCAAGCTGGCGCCAGAGATGGAAAATTCCATGAGTTCAGGAACCCTGGGTTCACTGGCCTCTTCTTTCGGCATAGACCTGTCAAACATGGAATCTTCAGACGCCATCACACCCCTGCTCTATCCCGACCTGATGGAAGACAACGGTTTTGTGGCAAGGCTGTTCAACATTCGTGTAACAAACGTAGATGGCGACATCAAGACCACCTATTACAACTATCTGAAGGACCACACTAAGTCCAGCCTCTGGAGCTATCCCATCAAATGGTTGAAGAGTCTTCTTCCCGAAGAAGAGGAGAGCACGCCCAAGGGCAAAGGAAAGGCAGACCCTTATATGTTCAACAAAGTGCAAGACGGCATCGCCGGAGCCATCCGCGCTAACATCGGTTTGAGTGTTGATAAGAAGACAGGTGTCATCACCATCAGCGTGAAAGATCAGGATCCGCTTATCTGTAAGCAATTAGCTGACTCTGTAAGCAGGCATCTGCAAGAGTTCATCACCGAATATCGTACCAACAAGGCACGCATCGATTTGGAATACTACCAAAACCTCACGGCGGAAGTCAAGCACGAATACGAGTTGGCTCGCCAACGTTATGGCAGCTATGCCGATGCCAACACCGATGTCATCCTGGAGAGTTTCCGTTCCAAACGCGATGATCTGGAAAACGACATGCAACTGAAGTTCAACAGCTACAGCTTGGTGAGCACCCAGCTGCAGCAGGCCAAGGCCAAGGTGCAGGAGCGTACGCCCGCCTTCACCATCATCAAGGGAGCCTCCGTTCCTATCAAGCCATCTGAGCCGAAGCGCATGATCTTTGTCCTGGCCATCATGTTCTTAACAACTTTTGTCACCTGTGTCGCAGTTTGCAGAAAATATCTGATCAATTTCCTTTAAAGCTTACATAGCGCCATGTTCTTGGTATTCTCCCTCTGTGTATTATATGCACTGTATGGTATCCTGGTTTTCTTTGAGGACTACATCCCATCGAACCACAGGAAACTGATATACTGGGGAACCTGCGCCCTGCTCATCATCATGGCCGGCACCAGGGAAGTGGGGCTTGACCCTGACTCTGCCAACTACGAATACACCTTCTTCAATCCTTACGGCGACAATGCGTTGGATTCCGTGGAGTTCACCTTTATCATCATTGCCCAGGCATTCAACTCCATTACCGATGATGTCCATTCCTTGTTTTTGGTGTATGCGCTGTTGGGAGTAGGCCTTAAATTCGTTGCTTTCCGCAAGTACAGCGACTCCTGGCTGCTGATAGTGTTCATGTATATCAGCTTCTATTATGGGTTGCATGAGACCTGTCAAATTCGTGCCGGCGTATTGTCAGCCTGTATGCTGATGGCAGTGCCCTGCATTGCCGACGGCAAGCGGTGGATGGCACTTCTATGGATTATCATAGGCAGCTGCTTCCACATGTCCGGCATCATCCTGTTGCCTTTGCTTTTCTTGGGCAACAAGCCCCTGGGGCGCAAATGGAAGTTGACGCTGGCATTGTCGGTGCTCTTCTCCTTCGCATTTGCCGGTCTTAACCTTGGCTTGGACTTCGCGTCAGAGATTCCCTATATCGGCAACAAGATTGCCGTCTATCGTGAAATTGAAGAAAAGGGAACGATGGGCATGGCCAGTCTGAACATCTTCGGTCCGCTACACCTGATGATGGTCATGATCTTCTACTACCTGCTTTACTACGCCGATGTCCTTACGGAAAAATTCCGCTACTTCCCCATCATGCTGAAGATACTGGCAGCAGCACTGATATCGTATGCCGTCTTTTCTTTCATTCCCGTGATTGGAGAGCGCATGGGGTCCATGTATCGCGCCATCATCATTGTATTGGTTCCCGCCGTCATCTACACACTCCAGCCCAAGTGGTGCGGTGTCATTATCTTGCTATTGATTACCTTCATCCTCATCAACTTCTCCCTGAGAGACATGTATGGTGTAACGTTCTTCCTGCCTGAAGTCAAATGAAGCTATCCATCTCCAACCCCAATGAAAAGAGAGTAGCCAAGAACACCGTGCTACTGTTCCTGCGCATGGTCCTGCTGATGGTGATCAGTCTGGTGGCCGTCAGGTATCTGCGTGCCGGTTTGGGGATTGAAGACTACGGCATCCTGAACGCCGCCATAGGACTGGTGCAGATTGTCATCTGCTTGAAGTCCATCCTGGCCACTTCCACCCAACGCTTCATCTCCATGGCCATGGGGAAAGACGACATCAAGGGAGCACGCGATTCCTTCAGTGTCAGCGTAAAGCTAAGCCGTGAGCTCTCATTCCTTATATTTTTAGGCATGGAGACCGTAGGGCTGTGGTTTGTCTGTACGCAGATGAACTGTCCCGCCCCACGCTATACCGCCATGCTCGTCGTCTATCAGCTCTCGGTTGTCAACTTCATTCTGACCTTGCTGCAGGTTCCTTACCTGGCCGTCGTGCTGGCCTTTGAACGGATGAATGTGTTTGCCTTGGTAACAGTAGCTGAAGGAGTCATCAACCTGGCAGCCGCGCTATTGCTGTTCATCGTGTCTGGCGACAGGATGATCTTCTACGCCGTGATGCTGATTGTCTCCAACCTGTTCGGCTATGTGTTCTATATGGTTTACGTCAACCGGCGGATCAACGGCATCTTCTACCAGCGGGTAACAGACAAGAAACTCTACCGTCAGGTGTTGTCCTTCTCCGGCTGGACTATCTACGGAAGCATCGCTGCCGCCCTGATGTTCCAGGGCAACATGCTCTCACTGAACGTCTTTGTCGGTCCCGTGGCGAATGCTGCCTTTGCCGTTGCATTGCAGATATACAATGCCATCAGCAGCGTAGGCAATAACGTCATCATGGCCGTGAGGCCCCAGATGGTGATGAACTACTCCAATGGGAACTACAAAGTTCTCAACCGTCTCTTCATATTGTCCACGCTGGCATTGATCGGACTGTTGGGTATCGTCATCGTCCCGCTGGAAATCTGGATGCCCGAGATTCTCAGGATATGGCTGGGTGATGCGGACGGCATGACCGTCATCTTCTCACAGCTGATGATTATCGTTGCAGCCCTGCTCATGGTAGGCATGCCCATCACCATCATCATGCACGCCGTGGGCTGTGTCAAGCAATACCATCTGATTGTGGAGACCATCACCATTCTCTGTCTGCCAGCCGGATGCCTGTTCCTCAGTTTAGGCTATGCGCCTGAGAGTGTCTGCTGGTCTATCGTTGGCTTCATCGCCCTGGCCCATGTGAGCCGTATGTTTTGTCTTTGGAAATTCTATCTTCAGAAAATATGATATTCAAGTTGTTACATACCATCTGCCCGCCGCGGATTGCCGCCCTGCCCTGCCGCATCATCCGGCGCGTCTATTCCGAATGGATCAAGTATGAGTTCCGTTCCTGCGGCAAGGGCTGCTACTTCGGCAAGTTCATCATCCTGAATGGCGGGAAGCATGTAGAGATTGGCGATCATGTCACCATGGGCCGCGGGCTTGTCTTTGAGGTGTATGACCAGTATCAGGATCAGCACTTTACGCCCAGTGTCAAGATCGGCAACTATGTCAACATCGGTGACTATAGCCACCTGACGTGCATCAACGGCATCACCATCAAGGACAATGTGCGCATGGGGCGCAAGGTCTTCATTACCGACAATGCCCACGGAGCCTCTGAAAGGAGCCTGTTGGATATGCGTCCTAACACGCGGCCGCTGGCAAGCAAAGGCCCTGTCGTGATTGAAGAAAACGTATGGATAGGCGAGATGGTCTGCATCATGCCGGGGGTGACCATCGGACGCGGTGCCATCATCGGTGCCAATGCCGTCGTCACGCACGATGTTCCGCCTTACACCCTTGTGGCCGGTAATCCCGCACGGGTCATTAAAGAAATCAGTTAATACACGAAAGAGATGAAAAGAGCAATTGTCAGATATATGGTAGTCGGCTGCCTGACTCTTCTGTGCAGCCTTTCCCTGAGTGCCTGCAAGGATGATGACAACCTGATTATTCCCGTTGAACCCTATATCCAGAACCACCCCCTGCCGGAGGGACAGGGACGACTGCGCGTACTGGCCATTGGAAACAGCTTTGCCGAGGACGCCATGTACTATGTGCCCGCCATCATGGAAAGCCTGGGCGTTGACCCTGCGACATACTCCGCCTACTTTGCAGCCCACTCTGCCGCCTCGCTCCAACACTGGTATGCGATAGCCGAAAGTGGAGAGACGATAGAGCTTACCTACCGTGGAGGAGAGCACATGGAGGTTGAACAGGGGAACTTGGCAGAAATCCTTGCACAGGACTGGGATGTCATCACGCTTCAGCAATATTCTGAATATTCAATCAATTATGATACATACAATCCATGGCTCCGACTGATGATAGACTTCATTCGTCAGCACTGCACCAACCCCAATGTCACGTTGGCATGGCAGACTGCCTGGTCCTATCACGATGCATACACTCCAGACTATCCAAACTATCAACGTTGGCAATTCATCACCTTGGCTACCCAGAATATGATATACTACGATGGCATTGATGTTATCATCCCCGTTGGAACCACCATTCAAAATGCGCGCGCCACCTCGCTCAACACCATAAGCCAGCTGACACGCGACGGATGGCATCTCAATGCTGGCATCGGACGATATTTAGCTGCCTGTACCGTTGTCCAGTCGCTCTTTGCCCCCATCTATGGCATCACGATTCAAAATGATCACTCACAGCCCGTCATACCCGAACTTTCCCCGCAAGATTTCCCACCAGAACCTATCACAGAAGAGAATCGTTCCCTTTGTCACCAATGTGTGATAAATGCTGTTGAGCAACCATTTATGGTCTTGGGCTCTAATTCATATTCGATAAGGTGACTATTATCTAAAATTCATGTCTCACATTGGGGAAGTTTCATAAAATATTGCTATCTTTGCAAATCCATAAGATTTAGAATGCAACAACAAGAAAACATGAAGCCAAGAATCATTGCAATATATCTTCCACAATATCACCCTTTCCCAGAGAATGACGAGTGGTGGGGAAAGGGTTTCACGGAGTGGACCAACGTGGCACGGGCACGCAAGCTGTTCCCCGGGCACAACCAGCCGCATATTCCTGCCGACCTTGGCTTCTACGACCTGCGCATGCCAGAGGTCAGGGAGGAACAGGCCAAGCTGGCCCGCGAAGCAGGCATTGAAGCCTTTTGCTATTATGAATATTGGTTCGGCAACGGCAGGCAGTTGATGCAGCGTCCCTTCGAGGAGGTCGTTGCCACAGGCAAGCCCGACTTCCCGTTCTGCCTCTGCTGGGCTAACCATTCCTGGTACAAAAAACTTTGGGATCCGAAGAACCCTGGCAAAGACAAATTGCTCATTGAGCAACTTTATCCTGGAGAGAATGACTACACAGAACACTTCATGCACCTGCTTCCAGCATTCAAGGACAAACGCTATATTCGTGTTAACGGCAAGCTTTTCTATGTTGTTTATGATGCCCTCCACTTTGAAGATGTCACTACGTTTATCAAGACATGGAGAAGGCTGGCAAAAGAGAATGGTCTTAACGACTTTTACTTTGTTGCCTCCGACTTCAACAGTGAACATAGAGAAAAGATCCTGTCCATGGGCTTTGACGCCATACACAATGTAGATCATCTGAACATCTACCATAAAAGCAATGTTTTCACAAAAGTCATGCTCACCATCGGTAGAAAATATCTGCATATCCCGATGATTTACCCATATAGAAAAGCTATTCGTCACATGCTTCATCCCGAATGTGCTCGCCGGGATGTCATACCGGTCATTGTGCCAAATTGGGATCACACCCCTCGCTCAGGCGCAAGAGGGCTTGTCATGACCAACCCGGCCCCCAAATACTTCAAGCAGCTTGCCATGCAGGCTCTTGACATGGTAAAAGACAAGCCGGAAGAGGAACAGATTATCATTCTCAAGTCGTGGAACGAATGGGGCGAGGGCAATTACATGGAACCCGACCTTCAGTATGGACACGGCTACATCAACGCCCTGGCAGAAGCCATCAAGGAATTCTAAGCACATCTACATGAAAAAGATACTATTAGTATTCGGCACTCGCCCCGAAGCCATCAAGATGGCTCCACTGGTGAAAGCCTTTCAAAAAGACAACACCCACTTTGAGACAAAGGTTTGCGTGACGGGTCAGCACCGCGAGATGCTCGACCAAGTGTTGCGCATCTTTGACATACAGCCCGACTACGACCTGAACATCATGAAGCAGGGTCAGGACCTCTATGACGTGACAACCCGCGTGCTGACAGGCATGCGTAACGTACTGAAAGAGGCGCAGCCAGACATTGTGCTGGTACATGGAGACACCACAACCAGTACGGCCGCAGCCCTGGCAGCCTTCTACCAGCAGATACCCGTCGGACATGTGGAGGCAGGGCTGCGCACCCACAACATCTATAGTCCCTGGCCGGAAGAAATGAACCGCCAGATTACGGGGCGAATCGCCTCCTACAATTTCTCTCCCACCCCGCTTTCCAAGCAGAACCTGCTGGAAGAGAAAGCCCACGGAGAGATTCTGGTGACTGGCAATACCGTCATCGATGCCCTCCACATGGTAGTAGATAAGCTTAAGAGCGACAAAGCCCTTGCAGATGAACAAGTGAATGTGCTTGCTGAGGCTGGTTATGACGTGAAACGTCTTGATAGTGGTAAGAAGCTAGTCTTAATTACTGGTCATCGCCGCGAGAACTTCGGTGAAGGGTTCATCTGTATGGTAACGGCCATGAAGGATTTGAGCGAGAAATATCCTGACGTGGACTTCGTCTATCCCATGCACCTCAATCCGAATGTGCGCAAGCCCATCGCCCAGGTCTTTGGCGATGAGGTTATCCAGCACCATACGCCCTCGCCCCTTGGAGAGGGCCGGGGTGAGGCCCACAACTTCTTCTTCATTGAACCGCTCCAGTACCTGGAGTTTGTCTATCTGATGGAAAAGAGTACCGTGGTGCTTACCGATAGCGGCGGCATACAGGAGGAAGCGCCCGGACTGGGTAAGCCCGTCCTCGTGATGCGTGACACCACCGAGCGACCAGAAGCTTTGGAGAGCGGGACCGTACATCTGGTGGGAACCAACCACGACCTGATTGTCAGCGAGGTCAGCACCCTGCTTGATGACGAGGAAGCCTATAACAAGATGAGCCAAGCCGTCAATCCCTATGGTGACGGCTACGCCTGCGAACGAATCGTAAACTATCTGAGACCATGATTGTACTCATACGTTGCAACGACATCATCTCCGACTCACGCGCCAAGAAGTATCTGGACTTCTTCCAGCGCAAGGGCGTTGACTACAGGATTATCGCATGGGACCGCCTCGGCAACTCCGAGCGGCTTCCCAACACTATTTACTGTCCTGCGAAAAGCAAATACAATCAAGGAGGCGTTGGTGCCATTATCGACAGACTGAAATGGATGTGGTTTATCCTGAAGACCCTGTTCTCTTTTAAGAAGGACCTGAGAATCCATGCCTGTGACCTTGACGCGGCTTTCCCTGCCGTTGTCTATAAGATGCTGAGCAGGAGGAAGAACTATGTGCTCTTTGATATCTTCGACTGGATATCCGACACGCTCAACAATCAGGGGAAGATTGTCCTCATGGCTTTCTCGTTTATGGAATGGCTGAGTGTGAAGAAGGCCGACCACTTCATCATCTGCGAGCCTGAGCGCATCAAGCAGATTCCCTATAACATAGAGGGACGCTACAGCGTTTTGCAGAACATCCCCTCCTTCTCCAGTTCGGAGTTTCTGTATGAAGATGCTGCTTACCAGTTCCCTGAAAGCCAATCCCTGCCAACCCTTGTATATGTGGGCGGATTCGCCTCTAACAGATGTCTGGCGGAATTGATTGAAGGGGCTGCACAAGGCTTTTATAATCTGAATATTGCCGGATATGGAGACAAAGAGATTCTGAATCTTCTGGAACAGCACAAAGACAGTCCCCACATCCACTACTACGGAAAGGTGGCCTATGCAGACGGCCTGCGCATCATGTATAACTCCGACCTTATCTATGCCATGTATTCCAAGCAGACCCCCAACCACTTCTTTGCCGCACCCAACAAATACTATGAGGCGATGTTCGTTGGCAAACCTCTCATCACGACCAACGGCATCATCATTGCCGATAAGGTCAGGGAGAACAGCTTCGGCTACGGCATCGAGGAAACGCTGGAGAGCCTTGTTGAACTCGTCAGGTCGCTAACCCCGGAAGACATTCGTCTGAAGTCTGAAAAGGCTGCCAGTCTGTGGAAGAAATACAAGTCTGCCACAGAAGACTATTTGAATACGACATACTCCCAACTGATAATTCATTAGCAACATAATAACACGCCTGAAGCGCCGTTATCTTATTAATGAGAACAAAAGATACATGGACATCAGCACTATAGCTGACGCTATCACTATGCTATGGAATCATCCAGAAAAAGTAAAGACCTACTCCGACGAAATTAGACAGAGCTATGGTAAAGGAAAATTGTCTTGGAACAAGATAGCAGAAGACTTGATCAATATTTACAAGAATTAAAATAAGGAAACATGACTAAAATACTCATTACTGGCGGTTCTGGCTTCATAGGAACAAACCTCGTCAACTATTATATCAAACAAGGGTGGACTGTAAAGAGCATTGACCTTCACTCACCCAAAGACACTAATGCGAATGATATCTGGGAGCGCTGCGACATCACTGACTACAAAGCACTACATTCGTATGTTCAGAATTTCCAGCCTGACTATATCATTCATCTCGCAGCCCGAACGGATTTGGACGGCAAGTCTTTAGAAGACTATTGTGCCAACACCTTAGGAGTAGAAAACATACTAAAGACAGCTTCCCAACTCCAAGGGCTGAAGAAGATACTTATCACATCATCAATGTTGGTGTGTCATACCGGCTATATACCTAAAAACCAATTCGACTATGCACCCTCCACCTTCTATGGTGAGAGTAAAGTTGTCACTGAACAAATAACATGGCAACACCAGCCTTCATGCGACTGGGCCATTCTGCGCCCGACCTCCATGTGGGGACCGTGGTTTGGTATACCCTACCGAAACTTTTTCGATGTTGTGAAGGCAGGAATGTATTTCCACATAGGTCATCGTTCTTGTACTAAAACTTACGGATATATTGAGAATGCAATTTACCAGATAGACCAAATTCTCTGCACCCCCACGCATGATAAAGCCAACAAAGTTTTCTATCTAGGAGATTCGCCTGCTATCTTTATTGAGGAATGGGCAAATCAGATTGCAGCTGAAGTTGGAAAGAAAATACCTCGTCTTCCTTTTGGAATGGTACGTTTGGCGGCATGGGTCGGTGATGCATTAAAACTGGTAGGCATTCGCTTTCCGATGACTTCATTCCGTTTGAAGAACATGACTACAGACAATATTATCCCATTAGAGAACACCATACGAATAGCCCCTACGCCTCCTGTTGACAGAATAACAGGAATCAAAAGAACATTAGCCTGGATGGACGGAGAACCTACAGTTTAAACTCAAACACCTTATAAAGGAACTTCATGCTAATCATTAGCGGGTTGGTGTAGATGCCGTTAAAACGGGACTACATCACTACACAGCATGGCTAATTCCTTTTGAATTGCCATAATTTCAGCATTCACCGGAGTATTGGCATCAACTATCATGCCATCCAGAACCACTTGAATTCCTGCATGATTCACAAGTTTTTTACTGGGGAAAGGCTGGACATCTATGCTGGTAGTGTCTTCCAACAGTACTGACTGGCTGATATCCCTGACATCACCCACATTCAATAAGGCATAGCCATAACGCTCATCACCTTGGATACGGGGACGAAAGTTTTGGCTCTCTTCATTTAGGTTACCACCGTCATCACGCAATACAGAAATATAATCTTCAACATCACCACTTGGCAGCACATTCCATCTGAAAGCTGTGGGAGACACACGTCCCTGAAAAATATATGACGGTGAAAAGATGATTCGAGCTACGTTTTCATCATTATTCACCATCTGCAAATTGAGCTCCTTATGCTCCATAGACTTTTTCCATTATATGCATGACTTTCGAAGAGGATAATGCCGAAAGATTAGACTTTTCGGTGAAACCATCTTTCTTGATAAAATATACAAGGCCCTCTGGCATCAAAGTAATCCCTGCTACATCCGATTCAGAGGTATAGTCCAAATACAAATAGCCACGTGCATCTGGAAACAAGATCCAATTTTTCAACAACTTGTCTGGAACAATTTCCAAAAAATCTTCCATAGCCTTGACACACAAAGGGCTGATAGCTTTACTCTCATTGCCATCCCAACCATCCGTCATTGATTGAAGTTCATTTAATCTTAAAACCATCGCTTTGTGATTTTTTCCTTCTATTTGCTCTGCTGCTTGCCTACGTTCTTTCCGCAGGGTTGAGACACGAGTCACTCCCTTCATCTGCCTAATGGCTATCCGCAGATTCGACAAAGCGGATGCATCATCCACTGTTACCAACAATTGTGTCATATTTCAACTCTTCTTTAATTTTACGGTCAAAGATACGAAAAAAAATTCATGCAGCAAATAAAAACTGTATCTTTTCTTCATGGCTATGGCCTTTTACCATTTAAATTCAAATATCTTATAAAGGAACTTCATGCTGATCATCAGCGGGTTGGTATAGATGCCGTTCTCGCGGCAGCCGCGGACATCGTCTTTGATGAGCTGCAGGCGACTCTTGACATTCTTTGTGCTGGCACCACCTGTACGCATGGTCACAAAATCGATTGGCAGATACTTGGCCTTGATCTTATGAACCATAAACAGGCGTACCATCATTTCGTAGTCGCTGCCTATCTTGTAATCGGTCTTGTAGAGTCCCGCCTTGTCAAACACTTCACGCCGGCAATAGAACGAGGGATGAGCGGGCATGAAGCCGAAGCGCAGCCAAAGCGGACGGAAGGGTTTGGAACTATAGTAGCGGAAGATCTTGTCCGGCTGGCCTTCACGAATAAAATGGATGTCACCATACACAGCATCAATAGTGGGGTCAGCAAAAGCGCCAGCTATCTGTTCTATAACGTCGGGACTTGTGAAATAGTCGTCTGAATTAAGGATTCCAACCACATCGCCTGTTGCCATACGGATGCCTTTGTTCATTGCATCATAGATGCCACGATCCTTTTCTGACACCCACCTCAAGTGTCCCTTAAACAGGGGCTCATTGCGACGGATGATATCCTGCGTGCCATCTTTGGAGTCGCCATCGACAACAATGTATTCAATGCCAGCATAGCTCTGTGCCAAGACTGACTTCATGGTGTCTTCCAGCGTTGCCGCGCTATTGTATGTAGCTGTTATAATTGAGACTTTCACGATATTGGGTTTATCATTGTAACGCAATATTCATTAAAATATTGTACGCATATCGACTTAAATGATAAGTTATCCTAAATAGGATTATCCTAATTTGGATAATTGTAAAAGGAAAAAGGTTGTTTCCAAGACAATATTCAAGATTCTCGAGAGTTATTATATATATAATAATAATCATATCAGTCTGCTGCTCATCTATGGTGTAGGTTTTATTGATGACCTGATAGGACTGGATGCAAAGGCAAAGTTCACTGTTCAAATCATGGCGGCCAGTCTGCTGCCCCTATCCGGTTTATACATCAACAACCTCTATGGTTTTCTCGGCATCCACGAGGTGCCCACACTGTTGTAGGCCACAGTAACAACTGATATTTTCACTGTCTGATAGTTCTTTATTATTAGAACAGACTATCTACTCGTTTTTATTGTACCATTTCTTCGTTTTTTTCACCACAAGAAAAACTATAACAAGGAGTAGAATAACTGGGAGGAAAAGCCTTGCCAGTCAGTGGTAACCGGTGTCGCGTAGCAACTTTTCAAGGGTGTAACCATTTTCCGATATGAGGGTGCTGTCGGTGCGGAGTATCTGCTTGAAGTTATTTAGCGTTCCGTCGGCTGCCGATACTACAGGATTTTTCTTTATTCTCATGTAGTACAACTGAGCCGACAGGCGTTGAACCCGACGAAGGATCTCTTTGTCGCTGCGAACGGCAGTCTCTGCCTTCTTCAGCAGGAGTTGTCCATTTTGAATAAAACTGTCAGTGAAAAGAGGATGGCCGCTATTAATAGCAATTGTGAAGTGGCTGTCGGCCGTTACCAGATGTTGGCATAGCTGGTAGTATTGCATCACTTGCAGAGCAGCCTTTCCGTAGTAGGCATTGATGAAAACCGAGGCCAGCGAGTCGGTGTCCTGATAGGGATTCCACAACAGCTTGGCAATCATCCATTGCTTCAATTCAGAGAATTCCGACCATGGGGCATTGTGTGCCCCCTCCTCCATCACTCCAATGACATTGGAACGACTGAAGTATTGGTAGTTGGCCGCCAGAGTCCTGAAGTTAGGAAACGGCAGCAGGTAGTGCTGGAAGCCCACTGTATAGTCCCAAATATAGATGTGGCTCGCAATGCTGCGCCAGTCGTTCATATCTTGCAGGAAACTGCTATTCTGCTCACAACCATCAAGAGGATGGGCCATGCAGCACTCTATGTCACACAAACGGACAACAACATTGTCGGCCAAACGAATCTTTCCTTTAGGTGCCTGACGCGTATATAGGTATGCAAAGGTTCCGATAAGCACATGTGGAAACTCCTTTTTCACCGCTGCTGCCACCTGGTTGACAAACCACACCATCACACCCGACTCGCTGCCATACTTCTTTACCAGACGCTGACAGGCGCTACACTCACAGGGCCACGGATTATCGTTCTGCGACACATCGTAGCACCAATAGCCCGGGTTCTGTCGTATGGCCTCTTTCAGGTTTTTAATGAGTTCATGTCGCATGGCCTTATTGCTTAGGCAGAGCTGCGCCTTGTCGGAGCGCTGGCCGTCCTTCACACTGAAATATTCAGGATGGCTCTTGAAATAGGTGGCCGGAGGTATTAATTTTTCAAACGTATGGATACCCCAGTAGCTCGCCAGTCGGCCATACTGGTTTTCTACTATGTTACACTGTTCATTGAGCAGATTGTGTGCCAGCCACTCATGGTGGGTCAGTGCATCGTAGTAAAAATCAAGTCGCCGCTGAATGACAGGGCGATCTGTATAGTACAGGTTGGGCAACTGATAGTCTCGAAGCCGAGGCAGCTGGGTGGCGTTGCTAGTCAGCCAGTGAACACCGAGTTCGCGCTCCAAGAATGTGAAGACGCCATACATTGTACCTCTCTGGTTTCCTCCATAAATCAGGAGGTCATTGCCGATGGTCTGGTAGCAGAAAGCCTCATCGTCATCGACTGGACGGGAAGCGGCCGTCAGCTTGGCTACCCGCCAGTTATAACCTACATATACACAAGGGCCCATAGTATGGAGATCGTTGGATACGGGGATCTTTACGCCACCAATCTTTTGCAGATACCCAGCCAGGTCGTTAGCTGCCGCCTTCTCCGACAGCGAAGCCCTGATATCCACTACAATGGTATAGTCTGACTGTCCATTCTTGAACAGATAGTTCTTTTCTGCTGATTGCGAGGAAACACACCGCAACATCGTCAGCAGTAGCAGTAAGACATATCGATAGTTTCTCATTTTCTTTTTATTATATATAGAAAACGAATGGTCTTAACGGATATTGTGCGTCATCATGTCGCTTTAAGTCTTTTTCCTTTGAAAAAGGTTGTTTCCAAGACAATATTCAAGATTCTCGAGAGTTATTATATATATAATAATAATCATCATATCAGTCTGCTGCTCATCTATGGTGTAGGTTTTATTGATGACCGCATCCGCAATGTCATTGCTGGCAGGAATGATTCTTCACCGAAAATTTGTATGATTCAAAATAAAGCGATAACTTTGAGCACAAATAACCTATTTCATTTAGCTTATGAAGTACCCGATTGGCATACAGAATTTTGGTGAGATACGCGAGGGAGGCTATGTCTATATAGACAAGACACCTCAGATGTGGAAAATGATTTCAGAAGGAAAATACTATTTTCTCTCTCGCCCTCGTCGGTTTGGCAAGTCGTTGATGGTCAGTACGCTGGAAGCCTTTTTTAGCGGCAAGCGCGAATGGTTCAAGGGGCTATATGCTGACACCGTGGAATGGGACTGGCAACAATATCCCATTCTACACATAGACCTGAATGTTCAAAAATATGAGGCCAAAGAAGATCTTTATAAGGTTTTGAACCGCCATTTGGAGCAATGGGAGCAGGCATACGACAGTCCATACGGAGAACGTGATGTGGAGGAACGTTTCCTGCAGGTCGTTCGCTTAGCATACGAGAAGACAGGTCGGCAGGTAGTCATCCTGATCGATGAATACGATAAGCCGCTTCTGCAAGCCATCGGCAACGAGCCACTGCAGTCTGCTTATCGTAGTGTACTAAAGCCTTTCTATGGTGTGTTGAAATCGTGCGACCGCTACATCAAGTTCGCATTCCTGACAGGAGTCACTAAATATGGCAAGGTCAGTGTGTTCAGCGATTTGAATAACCTCATCGATTTGTCCATGGATTATCGCTTTGCTACCATTTGTGGCATATCTGAAGATGAACTCCATAAAAATTTCGACGAAAGTGTGGTAGCATTAGCTCAGGCTAACAAACTTACCAAAGAGGAGTGCTACGAGCGCCTGCGTAAGGACTTTGATGGCTATCATTTCGATGTTGATGCACCAGGTATGTATAATCCGTTCAGTGTTTTAAACACGTTGTCGAGTTGTCGGTTCCGCGACTACTGGTTTGAAACCGGCACACCCACATTCTTGGTATATCAACTACAGAAGACCAGCTATCCACTGGAGATGATGACCCGTGAAGAACTTTTTGAGGACACGCTCAACAGCATTGATGTCATGGACGAGAATCCGCTGCCGCTGCTATATCAGAGCGGCTATCTGACCATCAAGGGCTACGACCCGATGTTCAAGACCTACACGTTGGGATTCCCCAACCGCGAGGTAGAGGAAGGCTTCGTTAAGTTTCTCGTTCCTTTCTATAGTCCCAACAAGCAGGAAAAGCCGCAGATGTTTATCAGCCGTTTCGTGAAGGATGTAACGTCGGGCAATGCAGAGGGATTCATGCAGCGTGTGGAACGCTTCTTTGACGGTGGCGACTATCAGCTTGCAGGAAAAGCAGAACTGTATTTCCAGAACACACTATGGGTGTTGTTCAAACTGCTGGGCTTGTATGTCGATGTGGAGAGGCACACAACAGACGGGCGGATGGACATCTTGGTGCGTACTCCTGACTATGTTTATATCTTGGAACTGAAGATTGATCAAAGTGCCGATATTGCTCTTCAGCAAATAGAAGAGAAACAATATGCCAAGCCTTTTGAAGATGGGAGACATGCCATTTATAAAATAGGCGTGAATTTCTCTTCACAGACACGACGTATCGTTGAATGGAAGATTGGATGAATCACATTACCTTCATTGATAATGGCATTAAACTTTTACCTTCCAGAAGTATTGTTGGCAGGTAAAATTTAGATTGGAGTCAAATGTCATTTTAAGTTTTTTCCTTTGAAAAAGGTTGTTTCCAAGACAATATTCAAGATTCTCGAGAGTTATTATATATATAATAATAATCATCATGAGTGCCAACATATATTACATCATCGTCTCCATGCTTGTCAGCATGATTTGCGGCTTTTTCATCATACCACAGATTAACAACTACTGTCGCAGAAAGAACCTCTTCGACATGCCCAATAGCCGGAAGATGCATAAGAATGCTATTCCCCGTCTAGGTGGCATCTGTTTCCTGCCGAGCATGCTAATCGCTTTCATGATAGCCATCTTCACCTATCAAAGTATCACGGGCAGTGGAAAAATAGAGCTGAGCCAGTGGTCGCTGACTTTTTTCATCAGTCTGCTGCTCATCTATGGTGTAGGTTTTATTGATGACCTGATAGGACTGGATGCAAAGGCAAAGTTCACTGTTCAAATCATGGCGGCCAGTCTGCTGCCCCTATCCGGTTTATACATCAACAACCTCTATGGTTTTCTCGGCATCCACGAGGTGCCCATGTTGATAGGCATACCACTGACCGTCTTCACCATTGTCTTCATCGACAATGCCATCAACCTTATTGACGGCATCGATGGTTTGGCTGCCAGTCTGACGTTTCTCTCACTCTGCGGTTTCCTGTTCTGCTTCTACCGCGAGAGCCTTTTTATTTATTGCATGCTGATAGCCGGGCTGATGGGCGTTCTCATCCCCTACCTCTACTACAACCTGTTCGGCAATGCCGAAAAGGGACAGAAAATCTTCATGGGGGACTCGGGGAGTCTTACGTTAGGTTTCATCTTGGGATTCCTTGCTATCAAGTTCACCATGGACAACCCCAATGTAAAGCCATTCCATCCTGACAGTCTCCTGCTGGCCTACACGCTGCTCATCGTTCCCGTTTTCGACGTTGTCCGACTGATTTTCTTCCGTTGGCGACACCACCGTGGTATCTTCCAACCCGACAAAAACCACATCCACCACAAACTGATGCGTTGCGGCCACACCCAACATCAGGCGCTCGTTATCATTCTGCTGTTGGCTCTGACGCTTTCCGCCGTTAACTTCACGATGAACTATCTCATGCACATCCACACCACCGTCATCGTGCTGATAGACATCGTTTTCTTCTCAGGTTTTCAGCTCTACCTCGACCATCGCCTTCGCAAGGTAGAACAATAAGTCCAAACCCATATAAAGGAAGAAAGCTATAGTTTTTTGAAAGAGATTATCAGCGAGTCACTACTGAGCATCATGGTACCAGAGCCGATGTGAAGGACACGGAAGCCCTGGTTCAGGTGGTTAATGCCAAATGGTCGCAAGGAGTCTGGACTGCTCAAAGGGACATCGCCTGCCGGATTCATACGATCATAGAAACAAGGTTCGCTGAGCAACAGTGAGTCTGGCCGACGGTTGAATCGCAACAAGTAATGATACATCGTGTTATCTACATTACAAATGTCGAGTAGGTTACTCTGGAAAGCCCAGAAGAGACGTTCATGACTTAGATCCCTAATGCCTCCCGTTGCAATGGTGTCGATGGCCGTCATGTGCCAATAGCCGTCTAAATGCCCGTTATCAGAGGTTTCAAAATCCACACTGCATGCCATCATCATGGCAGAGAGTGCCACTGCCGCAAGGGCTGTATATCTACTAATCTTCTTCATTTGAGTATTCCGCGTTTAGAGAGTGTTAGCTGAAAACCGGCATTGTGGCCGAGGATGTGTCCGAAGTCCATGGCATAGCCACCCTTGAGGGTCCAGTTCTGAGGGAAGCTGTAGCGTCCCTCCACAAGAAAGCTCACGTTGTGGTGTTTTTTCAAGTAAGGATCATCGTAGGTGCCGAGACCTTCCTGATAGGTGGCCAGCACCTTGTACTGGAAGTTCTCCATCGGACGTCCGTCAACACCTAAATGAAAGGCCATCATACGGTTGTTGTGCACATAGAGCCGTCCATCTTCATTATATATAGGAGAACGATAGAGCGGGTTGCCCATCACTTGTCCCCAATGTTGCCATCCTGGATAGGAGTTATGGTTGTAATAGTTGTCGTTGCCACCAATATGATCCGGAATGGTGCGGTTATGGTCATGATAGATAGGACCACTCTGATATTCAGAATAGAGATATTCAAATACCACATCATTTATCCAACGGTCATATTTGATGTTCAGCTCCGCACCGAGCATGATGTCTTTCAAGTCATAGACCAGATAGCGGCGGTCTTTCTTCTCCTGCCACTGGTCGCCGGAGCCATAGCCGTCGTAGTCCATGCCGAGCATGGCCGAGTGGTCTTCAAAGAAGCGGTCGGCATAGATGCCCAGCCGCCATTCGTCAGCGTCATAGTTCACACGCATCACCCACGAGCCGAGATGGTTGCCTTCGACATTTTGATAGGTCGTCTCGTTGCCATCGGAACCCGTGGGCACCAGTGCATGGAACATGCTTTTCAGCAGTCCACTGCTCTTCACGGGAATCATTCCTTCTGGACCTTCCATATATCCAGTGCCGCCAAACTGCGCCGCCATTTCCAGTCCGACCTCTAACGAGAGGGGAAAGAAACGCTCCTCATTGCTCAGCTTCAGGTATCCTGCCTTGCTATGATACAGAACGCCGTCGGCATACTTCGACCGCCTGGCGGTGAAGTCGTGTTGCCATCCTTCATCCGTGGTACGGCCGTACGCCACATGTCCTTTCATGTGGAGCCAGCCACGGGTGTAGGGCACCGTCCAGTAGTCGCCCAAGGCGAGTCGCACCTGGGGTACCGGTCTGGCATTGATGCCAAGAGTCTGCGAGCCACTGCTCAGGCTATTGTTCTTCAGCTCCATGGGATACTCCTTGGCTCCAATGCTCAACACGCCATGCAGCCAACGCATCTCAGCGAAAGCCTGCTGAACAACGACATGACTGGTGTAGTGAAGAGGCACGGCGACATCCAGCCCATAGCCCACGCCCCAACGACGCACCGAGTCGGTTTGCAGCGGACGTATCACACCGCCACGCACATATCCGTTCCAACGCTCCAGAGAACTCAGTCCGTGTTTGTTGGCGTTGAGCCACAGCGGCGTCTTCCCGTGAGCGCCCGACACCTGTGTCTCTGCCTGATATTCAAGTCCTTTCAACGGTTCCAGCTTACCGGGCTCATCGTTGTCAACCCAGTAAGCCTGTGCGCGCACCAAAGCCACCCACAGCACCAGCAGTATGATAGAAGCAATCTTTCTCATTGTCACCTACTTTATATTATATAACGCACATGAAACTCATTTATTGCATGTAGCTGTCTTGTTCTCTACCAACGGTACCAACATGTCTGGACCAGAATGTATCTTGTTTAGGGATTTTCCCTCATCGGATAGGGAAAATCCTTTTGGAGACATGAAAAGGTGTCGTATCTTTGCAACGTGAATAATAACCCAAATTGACAACCCTTTAAAAAGAAAAGATATGAAAAAGTTTATCATCGCCCTCACAGCACTGCTCACCTTCGCAGCATCTGCAAACGCCATGAGTTACGAACAGGCTCGTCAGCAGGCTCTCTTCCTGACAGACAAGATGGCGTATGAACTGAATTTGACGGAGGAACAATACGAGGCTGCCTACGAAATCAACCTCGACTACCTGATGAACATCAGCAGCCGGGAGGACCTCTACGGCATCTACTGGGAGCACCGTAACCTGGACCTCAGCTACATACTGCTCGACTGGCAATATCGCGCTTATGTTGAAGCCACCTATTTCTATCGTCCACTCTACTGGGACGCCGGCTACTGGCACTTCGGCATCTATGCACGCTACCCCCACCGCAACTATTTCTACTTCGGAAGGCCTCACTTCTATGCTGTCTATCGTGGCGGTCACAGCTGGCGCATGAACGGTGGAAGAAGCTGGTATCATGGTCGTGACTGGGGACCCCGTCCCGGACACAGTCACTCTGGCATGCGCGACGGATTCCAACGTGGCGACTTCGGACGAGGCACCCATTTCAATCAGAACAACGGACGTTTCAACAACAATCCAAACAGTGCCAACAACAACCGTAGCTTCGGAAGCAGCGCGAACCGCGGTACCCAGCGTCAGAATACTCACATAGGTTCCAATTCAAGTTTCGGCAGTGGCAGCAGCACTCATGCAACGGCTACGAAGCCCCGCACCTCTGTCGGAACAACAACCCCACGCAGCACCTTCACGCCCAGCCGTTCCTCTTCTTCAAACAGTAGCTTCGGTTCCAGCTCTCGCAGCAATAGTAGCTTCGGTTCCAGCTCTCGCAGCAATAGCAGCTTCGGTTCCAGCTCTCGCGGTAGCAGCAGCTTTGGTTCCGGCTCTCGCGGTAGCAGCAGCTTTGGTTCCAGCTCTCGCGGTAGCAGCAGCTTCGG